>JAZFVB010000250.1:0-4569 GCA_036447515.1 Nitrospinota bacterium | reverse complement strand
GCCGAGTGATAGGGATGTTCCTTATCGACAGGCAATTCGGACTTGGTTACCCTTTCGATATTTACCAATAATGCCCGTTCGTCGATATCGCAAAAAGATATCGCAACACCGGCGGCTCCTGCGCGGGCGGTGCGGCCGATTCTGTGAACATAGCTTTCCGGTTCGTTGGGCATTTCAAAGTTGATCACATGCGATACCTCTTTGATATCGATGCCGCGAGACGCAACATCGGTTGCCACCAGCACCCTTGCCCGGCCTTCGCTGAAATTCTTCAGCGCCTTCATGCGCGCGCCCTGTGATTTATTCCCGTGGATCGCTTCGGCCTGAACCCGGTGCTTGATAAGTTTCTTGGCGATATTATTAGCCTTGTGTTTCGTCCGCGTGAAAATAAGCGCACGGTTTATCGTCTCATCCTCAAGGAGGCTAAGCAAAAGCGCTTCCTTGTTGCGGCTCTCCACGAACATAACCTTCTGCTCCACTTTTTGGACGGTGGAGTATACCGGGTTGACTTGTACCTTCACCGGGTTTCTAAGGAGCCGGTCGGCAAGGCGCATAGCATCCCTGGGTATTGTGGCCGAGAAGAACAGCGTCTGCCGTGTTTCGGGAATCGCGGATATAATTGTCTTCACGTCGTTGATGAAACCCATATCAAGCATCCTGTCCGCCTCGTCAAGGGTGAATACCTCCAGTTGGTCGAGATAGACCATCCTCTGCCGCATAAGGTCAAGCAACCTGCCGGGCGTGGCGACAACAATATCAACGTTGCGGGAAAGCGCGCGCGTTTGCGGCACGATGCTCACGCCGCCATAGACGACGGTATGGGATATCCTCAAATACCTGCCGTACTTTCTAATACTTGCGCCTATCTGGTTTGCAAGTTCCCTGGTAGGAGTAAGAATCAGCGCACGCGGCGATCTTTTTTTACACGGGCGCATGTCGCCTGCAAAGCGCTGGAGTATCGGAAGTATAAAGGCGGCGGTTTTGCCGGTGCCGGTCTGCGCGCTACCGAGCAAGTCGCTGCCGGCCAACAGTGCGGGTATCGCCTGTGCCTGTATCGGTGTAGGCGTTTCATATTTTTCATTGCGCAGGGCCCGCCGGATCGGTTCGATGAGGCCCAGTTTGTCAAACGATGTCGTCATATAATGGTCTTTCAATAATATTGTTTACGAAAAATTCACCGGAGGCCGTATGCCGCCGGCGCTTGTGAACTTTCTATTAGCGGCTCAAAGTCCGCGGTTTGCGGTCTTCGGCTACGGGATTTCCTACAAAGAAATTCATAATCGTTTTCCATCCTTCAAAAAGTGTATCGGCGCGGAACGACATAACCGTCCACGCACTGTTAGCCTAATCCTGGATAGAAAATCTGAGGCAGGTTGAATACATCAGTTTAACCAAAACACGGCACTATCAAATTACAGTGATAGAGGCTAACAGCTTTTCGGTAAATTGCATAGCAATATTTTAAACCTGTTGTAGCAACGATAGAACTTAAAGTGGAGTGCACCCCTTTTAAATTGAAAAAACTTAAGGAAGGCTCACAGAAACTGCGCTTCACTCCGTTTTAGCTTCGCATGCGCTCACAGAAACTGCGCTTCACTCCGTTTTCAAACCGGCACAGGGTTGCCCCCCGCGTGATTTTGAGTTATACCGTTAGCCGGTCGAGAAGCCCGCGAGAGCTATTTTGCAGTTTGATGCGATATTTTCGGCTCCGGATGGAAAAGAGAAAAGACCGCCGGTATCAGCACAAGGGTAATAAGAGCCGAACCGGCCAAGCCGCCAACGACAGTCCGCGCCAACGGCGCCTGAGCGTCGGCCCCCTCGCCGATACCGAATGCCAGGGGTGACAAGGCAAGGATAGTTGTAAGAGTCGTCATCAGGATAGGCCGCAGCCGCCGCCTTCCCGCCTCGACAACTGCATCGCGCACGTTCATCCCTTTACGGCGCTGCTGGCCGGCCTGGTCCACAAGGAGTATCGCGTTATTTACGACTATCCCTCCCAGCATGATGCACCCGATATACGACTGGATATTAAGGGTGGTATTCGTCAGGAAAAGCATTACCAACACACCGACCGCCGCCATAGGAACCGATACCATTACCACCAACGGCATACGCAACGACTCGTACAGGGAAGCCATAACCATGTACACCAACAATAATGCCAGCGCAAGCGAGATGATAAGCTCGTTAAACGCTTTTTCCTGCTCTTCAAAGTTTCCGGCGACAATCAGGTCGTATTCCGCGGGACGCGGTATTTGGGAGAGTACGGCTTGCACGTCCGAAGCCACGGAGCCCATGTCGCGCCCCACGATGCTGGCCTCCACCGTCGCCAACCGTTGTTGGTCTTTGCGTTCGATTACCAGCGGACTGCGGCTGGGCGCGCTGGTCACAAGGTTGCGCAGGGCCACCTGTTCGCCGGACGGAGTGGTGAACGTGAGGTTTAGAATTTCGTCCAGCGAGCGTTTTTCCGCATCTTTAAGCTGAACAAAAATGCGGTACGAGTTGCCCTCGGCCCTGAACTCGCCGGCTTTAGATCCGGCAACCATCGTTTCCAGCGTTTCCATTACGTCGCGGACGCTGAGTCCCAGGTCCGCCACCTTCTCACGGTTCACGCGGATTTCCTGCTGGGGTATTCCCTGATCTTGGCTCACTTCGATATCCTTAACGCCGGGAACATCGGCAATCGCTTTACCGACCTTTTCGGCCAAAGCATTTATAATGTCGAGTTCGAATCCGCGAATTTCTATCGTCAACCCTTCTGTACTGCCGACTATTCTATCAAGGAGGAATTGGCCCTGCGGAGCGCGTACGCGGATATCCATCCCCGGAATCTTGCCCGACAGCTTTTTTCTCAGGTCTTGCGCTATTTTTACGTTGGACCGATCCCTTTCGGAGGCGGACGATAGGGCGAGGCGAATCCGCCCTCGCGAAGCCTGGCCCGGATGCCATCCGGAAGCGCCCACATATGCGACGGAAGATACCATTTCCGGTACGTTGGAATAGACAATTTGCTCCATAATCCGGGTTTGCCGGTCTACTATTTCCAGCCGCGTGCCGACTTCCATTTTTCCGGTAATCCGCACTTCCCCTTCGTCGCTGGGCGGAAGAAACTCGCTGCCGATAAACGGAAGCAACAGGAGGCTTGCGCCGAGGATCATCGCGGATAAGAAAACCGTAAGCCACCGGTGATCCAAAACCCGGTGGAGGAGGTTGCGGTAATCGTTTTCAAGATTTATGAATATGGAGCCGGATATCGCAGCCAGCCGCTGTGTCCAACCCGGCTGTTTTCGTTCCGCCGGTTCCGTTATTTTTAAAAGGTTGGCGCTCAGCATAGGCACAAGGCTCAACGATACGAGAAGAGAACAGAAAAGTGCAAAGACTATTACGAAGGCAAGCTCTTTAAAAAGAACTCCCGTAACGCCGCGTGTAAAAACCAGCGGAAGGAAGATCACCAGCGTCGTGAGGGTGCTGGCTATAATGGCCGGCCCCACTTCCATCGCGCCTTTCACCGAGGCGATCCGCGCCTCTTCCCGGTTTTCGTTGCGGCGCCGATAGATGTTTTCCAGCACTACAATCGAACTGTCCACCATCATGCCCACGCCCAGCGCCAGCCCGCCAAGTGTCATCAGGTTCAATGTGAATCCGGCGAAGTACATGAGGCCGAAAGTGGCGATAACGGAGATAGGGATCACAACGGAAATCACAAACGTGCTTCGGACGCTGCGCAGGAAAAAAAGAAGCACCAGTACCGCCAGTAAGCTGCCGTAAAGAACCGACCTGGCAACATTGGCGATAGACCGTTCGATAAAGTTCCCCTGGTTGATTACCGGTACGACTGTGATCTGCGGGAAAGCTTTGTTAACCGCCTCGATCTCCTCGATTATTCCCTTGGCGACCTCGACGGTATTTGCGCTCGATTGTTTCCGTATTCCGGCCCGCAGCCCGCGTTTCCGGTTAACGCGTACGATTCTTGTTTTCTTTTCGTACGTATCTTTAACTTCCGCTATCTGGCCGATGGTAACCATGGAGCCTTCTTGCTTGAATATGACCGTATTGCGGATTTCGTCAAGGTTTACAAACTCGGCCGGCGCCCTGAGCGTTACTTCATATAGTCCTTCTTGTATCTTCCCTGTGGGCAGATCAAGGTTAGCATTGCGGATTGCCTGTAAAACCTTGTTGACAGATAATCCAAGGGAATTTAGCCGGTCGGGATCAATTTCAATGCGTACCTCCCTGTTATAGGCCCCCCATGTATCGACTTGGGCGACGCCCGGCACGCGCGCGAAGCGGTAGCGAATCTGATCATCGATCAACTTGGTGAGTTCCACAGGATCGAGATCGCTGGATATGCCCAGTATGATCACGGGAAAAGTGTTTACGTCAAACTTGCTGACCCGTGGCCGTACAATATCATCCGGCAATTCATTAATCTCGTCTTCCAGCGTCGCCTGAACGTCAATCGCGGCTGTGTCTATATCCGTTCCCCATGCGAAGGTTACGCGCACACTGCTGTTGCCTTCAGACGATTGGGACGTAAGCTTTTCAACGCCCGGAACCGTGGCGACGATC
>JAZFVB010000249.1:0-6049 GCA_036447515.1 Nitrospinota bacterium | reverse complement strand
CGGGTATGCAAGGGCGGCAGCGTGCGCGTTACCGACCTGAAAATCGTGGAAAAATACTCGCACGTTATGCACATCGTTTCAAACGTCGAAGGCGACCTGATGGACGGGAACGATTGCTACGACGTAATCCGAGCGTCGTTCCCGGCTGGCACCTTGTCCGGCGCGCCGAAGATACGCGCCATGGAGATCATCGAGGAGCTGGAGCCTTCAAGGCGCGGCCTTTACGGCGGCGCGGTGGGGTATTTCGGATTCAACGGGAACATGGACACCGCGATAGCGATCCGTACGCTTGCAGTGCATAACGGCACGGCGTACCTTGGTATCGGCGCGGGGATAGTTGCCGACTCCGACCCGGAAAAGGAATTCGAGGAAACGATGAACAAAGGCCGCGCGCTCCTTCGAGCTATCGAGATCGCAAGGAAGGGATTGTTGTAAAAGCAACCCGTGTCCAACACAAGCAGTTGATAACTTATTAAACGCCGGTTATGCCGTTATTTTTTCCGCGTCGCCCATGTAACGGCGAAGCGCTTTCGGGATTTCAACCGACCCGTCTTCCAGTTGGTAATTTTCGACAATGGCAAGCCACGTGCGGCCTACCGCAAGGGCGGAGCCGTTTAACGTGTGGACGAGTTCGGGCTTGCCTTTCTTCTCCCTCTTAAAGCGGGTTCCCATGCGGCGCGCCTGAAAATCGGTGAAATTCGTGCACGACGAAATCTCCACGTAGATGCCCAGCGACGGCGACCACACCTCCAGGTCGTACGTCTTGGCCGCGCCGAAACCGAGATCGCCCGCGCAAAGCTCCACCACCCTGTACGGCAGTTCCAGCTTTTGGAGTATCGATTCGGCGTCTGCGGTAAGCGCTTCAAGTTCGGCAGGCGAATCTTCCGGTTTGCTCAGCTTAACCAGCTCCACCTTGTTGAATTGGTGCAGGCGGATTATCCCCGCCGTCACCTTGCCGTAAGAGCCAGCCTCGCTGCGGAAGCACGGCGTATAGGCGCAGAACTTTTTGGGGAGCATTTCCGCATCGACTATCTCATCCGCATAGATGTTCGTCACCGGCACCTCGGCGGTAGGTATGAGCCACAAATCGCTGCCCTCCACCTTGAACAGGTCGTCGGCGAACTTGGGCAGCTGCCCGGTGCCCGTCATCGACTTCGCGTTCACCAAGAAAGGCGGGATGACCTCCTCGTAACCTTTTTGGATGTGTTCGTTGAGCATGAAGTTGATAAGCGCGCGTTCCAGCCTCGAGCCTAGCCCTCGGTATAGGGCGAAACGCGCGCCGCTTATCTTGGCGGCGCGTTTGAGGTCGAGTATCCCAAGGCGTTCGCCAAGCTCCATGTGCGACTTCGGTTTGAAGCCGAACTTTTTCGGCTCGCCCCATTTGCGCACTTCCACGTTTTCCTCTTCGGAAAGTCCGTCGGGTACGCTTGCGTCGGGAATATTGGGCAATTCAAGCGCGGCTTTTTTCAATTCACTTTCCGCCTCGCGGTGTTCGGCTTCGAGTATTTTAATTTTGCCGGATACTTCTTTCATTTTCTTTTTCTGTTCGGCGGCGTCTTCTTTTGTTTTTACGAGTTTTCCGATCATCGCGGAGACCTCGTTTATCTCGCGCCTCTTTGCCTCGAGTTCGGCCTGTTTTGCAACGCGCCGTTCGTCCAATGCGATTACCGCGTCCAGATCGAACTCCCCGCCCCTTCTCGAAAGGGCGGCCTTTACCGCGTCAGTTTCATTTTTTAAAAGTTTTACGTCCAGCAATTTGATATCTCCATATTCACCTATTTTTAGCTTTCACCTATTTTTAGCTTTCATTCGCGACAGGACGAAATCTATTTTCCTTTGTATAAGTTCCCTGTTTTTATATTTGTCCAATATTTCCTCGTATATCTGCAACGCGTTTGCGTAATCCTCTTTTTCCTCCATGCATACCCCGATGGACAAAAGGATATCGAACCTGAAACTCGTATCGGGATGGTTCTCCAGTATCTTGCGGTACCGTTTTACCGCCAGGTCGCATTTGTTCATCACGAAGTATGCGTTACCCACGTTGTATTCCGCTTCCTGCACCAGCCTGGAGCGGGGGTACTGCTCGACAAGCGTCTGGTATTCGACGATTGCCTGCGGGTAGTCGCCTTTAAGGTAGAAGCAACGAGCGATAGACATTTGATAGGAGTCCTTTTTTCCCGGCGGGCCGTGGTCGATAAGCTTCTGGTACTGGATGACGGCCTGGTCGTAATCCTTTAGCGACTTCTCGAAAATGGTCGCCATCGATTCCATCGCGGTGTGCACGTTTTTGCCCTTCGGGTATTCAAGCGTTATGAGGGTGAAATATTCCACCGCCTTCCGAAATTCCCCCAAGTTCAGCATGAACGTCTCGGCGGTCCTCAGCAGGGCCGTTTCCGCCTCGGGCGATCCGGGAAAGCGGTCGACAATTTGCAGGAAAAGGCGCACCGCCTCCCTGTAATCGTTTTCAAGCCATTTGTTTTCGGCTTCCTGTAGAAGGGCGGGCGCCTTTGACGGGCAGCTAGTGGCCGCCGTTACGATGAATATTGCCGCAAAAAGAAGTTTCGCAAAGCGAAACATCGTTAATCTTTGTCTTCTTCTATCACAGCCAGTGAAATGACGCGGCTTGCGCCGTCCGTTTCGAGTATCGTTACGCCCTGCGTGCTCCTGCCGTAAACAGGTATGGGGCCGACTTTTGTGCGGATCATCTTGCCGTCGCCCGTAATGATCATTATCTCGTCGCCCTCCTGAACTACCTTCAGGCCGACCACTACCCCGTTGCGCGCCGAGGTGATGATGTTGATCATCCCCTTTCCGCCGCGCGACTGTACGCGGTATTCGCTTAAGGCCGTCCGCTTCCCGAATCCATTTTCGGTAAGGGTAAGGACCACGGAATCGGGCGTCGTTATTCCGAAACCGACAACATAGTCGCCCTTTGACAGGCTGATGCCCCTCACGCCGGCGGTGCGGCGTCCCATCGGCCTTGCGTCCTTTTCATTGAAGTGTATCGCCTTGCCGAGCGCCGTGCCGATGAATATGTTGCTGTTCCCGTCCGTTATGCCGGCGCTTGCCAGCTCGTCGTCTTTGGAGAGGTTAATGGCGATGATTCCCTTCGTATGGATGTTGGCGTATTCGGCCAGCGGGGTCTTTTTTACAAGCCCCTTTTTTGTTGCAAGCATCAGGAACCTGTTTTCCTCCTTGAAGTCCCGTATCGAAAAAACAGCCGTAACTTCTTCCTGCTGGGAAATTCCCAAAAGATTTGCCAGCGATTTGCCGCGCGCCGTCCTGCCGGCCACGGGCACCTGCCAGACCTTAAGGCGGTAAACCTTTCCAAGTGACGTGAATATCAAGAGGTAGTTGTGCGTGGAGGCGATGAAAACGCGCACGACGACGTCTTCTTCCTTTACGTCCATTGCGCGAACGCCCTTACCGCCCCTGAGTTGCGACCGGTACGCGCTGATCGGCATCCGTTTAATGTATCCCTGCTGGCTGAGGGTCAGGACAACGTCCTCGTCGGCAATCAGGTCTTCCTCGTCCATCTCGACTTCCGCTTCCTCTATATTCGTGCGGCGGGCGTTGCCGAACTTTTTGGCGATTTCCGCCACCTCTCCCTTGATGATTTTGAACTTCTCTTCTTCATGGTCGCGGATGTGGACAAGGCGTTCTATCTCCTTCCGCACGGCTTCGAGATCGGATATTATTTTTTGCCGCTCAAGCCCCGTAAGGCGTTGCAGGCGCATCTCCAAAATGGCCTTGGCCTGCACAGCCGAAAGCTCGAAGCGTTCCATAAGGCCCTTTTTCGCCGTTTCGGGGTTCTCGCTTTTGCGGATGAGTTTTACAACCTCGTCAATATTATCGACGGCAACCTTCAGGCCTTCGAGGAGATGTTCCCGCTGTTTGGACTTCTTGAGGTCGAAAAGGGTGCGGCGCGTGACGACCACTATGCGGTGCTCGATGAAGTAGTTAAGCATCTCTTTGAGGTTAAGGAGCTTCGGCTGGCGGTTTACCAGCGAGATCATTATCACGCCGAAAGTATCCTGTAGCTGTGTGTGCTTGTAAAGCTGGTTCAAAACGACGTTGGGCACGGCGTCGCGTTTAAGCTCTATTACCACGCGGATGCCGTTGCGGTCGGATTCGTCGCGAATGTCGGATATCCCGTCCACCCTCTTGTCGCGCACCAGGCTGGCTATCTTTTCAAGCGTTCGCGCCTTGTTCACCTGATACGGGAACTCCGTGATTATTATGTTGCTTGAATCTTTTCTCCTGCCGGGTTCAATATCGCACTTTGCGCGCATCTTTATGTGCCCCCTGCCGGTGTGATACGCGCTGTGTATGCCGGTGCGTCCATGGATTATGCCCGCCGTCGGAAAATCGGGGCCCGGCACGATCTCGATAAGGTCGTCGATGGAGCAGTCGGGATTGTCTATGACGTGTTTCACCGCCTCGCAGATTTCGTTAAGGTTGTGCGGCGGTATGTTGGTGGCCATGCCGACGGCAATGCCCGAAGAACCGTTTAAAAGTAAATTCGGAAACTTGCACGGCATCACCAGCGGCTCGGTCATCGAGTCGTCGTAGTTCGGGGCAAAATCGACCGTCTCCTTTTCGAGATCGGCCATCAGTTCGTCGGCAAGTTTATGGAGCCTTATTTCGGTGTAGCGCATTGCCGCCGCGCCGTCGCCGTCGATTGAACCGAAATTCCCCTGCCCGTCCACCAACGGGTATCGCATGGAGAAATTCTGCGCCATGCGCACGATGGTGTCGTACACGGCCTGGTCGCCGTGCGGGTGGTATTTACCGATTACGTCGCCGACGATGCGCGCCGATTTTGTGTACGGCTTGTTGTGGTGGTTGCCCATTTCGTGCATGGAGAAAAGGGAGCGCCTGTGGACGGGTTTAAGCCCGTCGCGCGCGTCGGGCAGGGCGCGGCCGACTATTACGCTCATGGCGTAATCGAGGTAAGACGAACGCATCTCGTCCTCGATATTTACCGGTAGTTGAAGCCCCCCTTCTTTGTCCATAATCGTATAAGTTTACCAGACCGGAGGGGTGGTTGGTAGGCGCATTTTAGCGTGTGTTTTTAGTGCGGACGCGTCTGCAACAAGAATGGTAGCTGCCAAAATCCCCTCCTTACGAAGCGGAAGGAGGGGAGAGAGGGGTGGTTTTCATATATCAGAGACGTTGCGCGCAACGTCTCTACAAAACCCCTCCGGCGCTCCGCGCCACCGACCCTTTTGTCACCTTCAGGTGATGAAAAGGGGAGGATTTTGGTACTCCCCCGGCGGAGTCTCTTGCAAAGGATTCCGCCCGCCTGCGCGGACAAAGCGCTATGGCGCGGCGTACCGAACTCTAGCAATGCCCACCGAACGGCGGAGTCCCGATGGGGAGACTCCGCCGGGGGCTAAATCTTTATTCGGGCGACAAAAAAACAGGCTTGCCTGTCCGTTAATACGTTATTTCAAAAGCGTCGAATTCTCCCGTCGGTTTTCCCCACTCGACGTTAACCGCCGAAATCTTTGCTAGCGGAGGCCCCTCGTGGCACCATTCGATAAGTTTTTCCACCTTGTCCTTACGGCCTTCCGCCACCGCCTCCACGTCGCCGTTGCGCAGATTTTTCACCCAGCCTCTTAAGCCGAGCATTATCGCCCGTTCGGCGGTGGACGATCGGTAAAAGACGCCCTGCACCATTCCCTTTACGATAATGTGCGCGCGTGAGATTTCGGCGGTTTCGCCCGTTTCGGCTGTCTCGCCCACTATTCGGCCCTTTCGATTTCCCCGATAATTTTCCGAGCCGCTTCCGCGCAGTCGGATGCCTTGAGTATCGGCCTGCCGACGACAATGTAGTCCGCGCCGTTTTTTATTGCCTCAAAGGGTGTGGTAATGCGTTTCTGGTCGTTTTTACCTGCCCATTTCGGCCGCACTCCGGGAGTGACTATAAGGAATTTCCGCCCGAACTTTTTCCTGAGTTTGGCCGCTTCTCTGGGTGATGCCACAACGCCGTCCATGCCAGATTTTAATGCCGAGTCTGCAAGTTTGAGCACGGCCTCGTCAA
>JAZFVB010000248.1:0-3102 GCA_036447515.1 Nitrospinota bacterium | reverse complement strand
AGGCCATAAGGGTGGCGCTGCCTTTAAAGAAAATGGAGCCGGTAACGTCGAGATATGCTTCGTCGAGCGAAAGGGGTTCCGAAATATCGGTAAAACGCGAAAAGATTTCCCTTATTTTCAGCGATTCCTCCTTGTACTTTTTCATGCCGGGTGGAACGATGATTAGGCCGGGGCACAGCAGCTTCGCCCTTGCGGATGAAACCGCCG
The DNA here is from genome assembly GCA_036447515.1 of Nitrospinota bacterium. Classification (GTDB taxonomy): domain Bacteria; phylum Nitrospinota_A; class UBA7883; order JACRGQ01; family JACRGQ01; genus JAZFVB01. The sequence continues at coordinate 2,895 of JAZFVB010000248.1, read as the reverse complement.
ACTTTACGCCGTACCTTCTGGCCTCGTAGCTGGCCGCGGCTATAACCCCCCTTCGTTCCGGCTCTCCGCCGACGGCAACGGGAAGGCCTTTCAGCTTTGGGTTATCGCGCACCTCTATTGCGGCGTAGAAGGCATCCATATCGACGTGGATTATTTTCTTCAAGTCTTTTTTGGCGTCCATCTCTCCCGTCTCATTTTTCGTTTTTCTTTCGGTTATGATACAACATTTCAGGCAAAAATCAAGTTATTGTTCCTCAACGGGTTGGCCTTTTAATCGCCGGCAAAAGAGATTACCGACCAGATATTGGAAAAATCGTCCGTCCAGTAAATCTTTTCATCGCTCGGCGTAAACCACGTCGGATCGTTTGCGGTGAGGTCGTCAAATGCGCGCCGGTTGGCCGCCAACGCCACCCATGTTGCCGAATACTTGTGGAGATACGAATACTCGGGCGACACATGCCTTTTTATGTGAAGACCCAGTTTTTCGGCATTGCCGTTCAATACCGGCGCGAGGTCAAGATAACGGTTCGATATGTGATAGAGGATTATGCCGTCATCCCGCAATACCCTTAATAGTTCGTTTACCGATTCCACCGTCAAAAGGTGCGTCGGTATCGAACCGCTGGAGAATGCGTCCATCACCAGAAGGTCGTATGAGTTGTCGGGAATTTTCCGCAGGTTAAGGCGCGCGTCTCCCACGATTGTGCGGACGGTTGCGGCGGATTTTTTCAGGTAATCGAAATGGCCGCGCGCGATATCGACGACGGCCTGATCGATTTCAAAAAAATCGAACCGCTGATTTTCCTTTCCGTATGCGGCTATTATCCCCGCTCCCAATCCCACTGCTCCCACGTCCCTGATTCCGCCAATTCTAGAAAAGGCCAGCCCCACGCCGCTTTCTTCGTGGTAGTAAATTATAGGGATCGGAACGCCATCGCCATCCAATAACTGCCCGCCATGGATATGGGTTCCCGCCACAAGTTCGCGGACGGCTTTTGATTTGCCTTCTTCTTCCGGCCGGTCGACAACGCGGTATGTGCTGTAAAAGCTTCGTGACTGGTAATGGGTTTCGGACGTCCAGCCTTGTTCATAAACCATGTAGGAATAAACCGCCAACGCAAGTATCAGCGTTTTAAATGCGGTTTTGAACCTTTTGTCGCCGGCCTGCATGTTCACAAGGACTATGTAGTAAAGAGACGCGATGATAACCAGATAAAACTCGAAGGTCGATTTGAATATCAAAGGCGCGAGTATCCCGGCGAATATGCTCCCAAGGCAGCCGCCGAGCGCAAGGTATGCGTAAAAGTGCGTAAGCTTTTTCTTTTCCGGCTTGCCCCTTTCAAGGTCGCCGTGGAAAAACATGCATACGGCAAATAAAAACAAGAGCGCCGTCCCTATCTTTAGATAAAGAGGGAAAGCAAGGCCGCTTTTGGTGGCAAGCATCATTAAGAGAATCGGCAGTAACGTCAGCAGTGTTCGCAGACTGCCCGGTTTCGATATCCCCGGAAACGTAAAAACTATTACAAATGAAACCAGGTACAGGCTTAGCGGTAAAACCCAAAGGAGCGGGAAGTTAACAACGTCCAGCGTAAGGTAATGCGTTACGACCATCAGGGCGGCGGAGGGAATCGCGGCCTGGATAATCCAGTCGTGCCTGTCGGCAGAAGTGATCTGCGCGCCATCCGTTTCGCCGTCGGTAGTTTGGGGCGAACTATCCAAAATATTTCTTTTTGCGAAAATGGCCATACATATGAAAACGAAGACTATGTAAAGGTAATATCCCCCGGACCATATCGCCGTCTGTCGGCCCGTAACGAAATTCGGTTCAATATAAAACGGATACGAAAGTAGCCCCGCAAGGGAACCCGCGTTCGAGACGGCGTACTGTACGTAAGGGTTTCTATGGGCGATGCCTTCGTCCCGCGCCATCCAATGCTGTAACACCGGGCTGGTGGTGGAAAGAACGAAATACGGAAGCCCTACGGAAGCGGTAAGGATGAGGAGTATCCTAAAGGCGGGCGGCAGAGCGTCGGAGGTAAAAAGATCGCCGCGTATCTGTATCGAAAGAAAGTAAAGGGACAAAACCGTGATTCCCGCCTGATACAAAAGATGCTTGCCGGGGCCGAGCCTGTTGGCAACGAAGTGCGAAGATGAATAGCCGCAAAGCAAAAGGAGCTGGAAGAATACAATGCTTGTTAGCCACACCGAAGCCCCGCCGCCGAAATACGGAAGCATGATCTTTCCGGCCATAGGCTGTATCTGAAAAAGGAGGAACGCCGAAAGCCCTATCGTGAATGTGTAGAAGAAAGTTCCGGCAAACCTTGCGCGGTTCATTGGACGCGCAAACCCTGAAAAAACATTTTCAAACCATTATTGAAACACACGCGGGCATTTTAGCATTTTCGGTATTCGTTAAAACTCAAAGAGTGTCATAGAAAACCAATTGGAAGACTAAGATAGAGTTTTAAATTTCATTTTCATTTGAGCAACAGTCCGTTTACTTCCTACCCCATCTCCCACATCCGTTCGTATTTCGTGAACGTGTGGAAGGCGCTGAGCGCGCACACGATAAGGCCCGGAACGCCGTCGAGGAAGCCGAGCTTTAAGAAATACATCTTGAAAAAAGTGAAACACGGCCTGATCGTTACGTCGAGTACGTTTGCGCGTTTGCCTTCCTTAAGCGCTTCGCGCGCGCCGATTTCCGTAAAGCGGTCGATTGTCTTGAAGTGGCCGTGAATCGAATCGAACGAAAGGTGGTAGATGTCGCCCGAAAGGTTTTTTACTTTTCCGCTCACTATCAGCCTGTCGTGCGGGTCAATGCCGCCCCAGCGCGCTTTGTCTTTCTTGACTAAGCGCACCTTCCTCTGCGGATACCACCCACAGTATTGTATCCAC
>JAZFVB010000247.1:0-8457 GCA_036447515.1 Nitrospinota bacterium | reverse complement strand
ACCATCTCGTCGGCGTCCATCATGGGGTATTCGGGAATTTCGGACGTGGCATGCACCGACTGCGAGCAGAAGGCGCAGTCTTCGGCGCATCTTCCGGAGCGCGCGTTGACTATGGAGCAAAGCGATATTTCGTCGCCCTTGAATTTTTTGCGGACCCTGTCGGCGGCCGCCATTAAAGGCATTACGTACTCGTTGGGCAGATTTAACAGCTCCAGCGCTTCTTCGCCCGTGATGTCTTCCAGCCTCAGGGCCTTTTCCATGCAGTCTTCTATAAGTTTATAGTTCATCGATGCAACTGTTTCAGGCTATTTCCACGCGGACAGATTTCGGGCCGGGCCTTTTATCCTTGGGCATTGTGATCTTAAGGACGCCCATCTTGAATTCGGCCTTCACTTCCTTTTCGATTATCGGGGCGGGCAGGCGGAAAGTGCGCTGGAAGGGGCCGTAACTGCGCTCCACGCATATGTAGCCTTCTTCCTTCACCGCCGGCTTGAAAGCCCTTTGGCCTTGTATAGTTATGATGTTATCGTGAACTTCTATTTTGATGTCCTTTTCCTCCACGCCGGGCAGTTCAACGTGCAAATGTATGCAGTCGTCCGTTTCAAAAAGGTCGATTACAGGGCTCCACGTGCGCGTTATGGACGGCACGGACGAAGATTCGGCGTCAAAATACTGCTCCATCTTGTCTTGTAGCAGTATGATGTCCTTATATGATTCCCGCCTTTTTCTCGCCATGTCTTTTTATAGTATAACCCAATAAAATCATGAAAAATCAAATTGGGGGGCTTTCAGAAAGAAGAACTGACCGGGATTGGAGTCAAAAAAAGTAACCCGGCGGCGGGGGGGAGGGGAGTGTTACCGCCGGGTTTTAGCGACGATAATCAGTAGATGATTATCGTGTTCTTTTTATTTCTTTTCCGTGTCTTCGAATTCGGCATCGACCACGTTGTCATGTTCCGGGCCGCCGGCCTGAGGCTCTCCTTCTCCGCCTCCACCGGGCTGGCCGCCGGGCGCATCTCCTTCCGGAGGAGCCTGCTGAGCGCCCGCCTGCTTGTAAATCGCCTCGGCCATCTTGTGCGCCGCCTTGGACAGATTTTCCGTGCCGGATTTTATCTTTTCAGTATCGCTTTCTTCAACAGCCTTCTTGAGTTCGGCTAAAGCGTCTTCAACCGCCTTTTTCTCATCGTCGGACACCTTGTCCTTGTTCTCGTTGAGCGTCTTTTCCGTCTGGTAAACAAGGCTATCGGCCGTATTGCGCGCGTCAACCTCCTCGCGCCTCTTCTTGTCTTCCTCGGCGTGGGTTTCGGAGTCCTTGACCATATCTTTTATTTCGTCTTCATTGAGGCCGGAGCTGGATGTGATGGTTATCTTCTGCTCCTTGCCGGTGCCCTTGTCCTTTGCGTGGACGTGCACTATGCCGTTGGCGTCGATATCGAAAGTAACTTCTATCTGCGGTATCCCGCGTGGAGCCGGCGGAATGCCCTCAAGGTGGAACCGCCCAAGGGCGCGGTTGTCTGACGACATCTGCCGCTCGCCCTGGAGGACGTGTATTTCTACCGACGTCTGGCTGTCGGCCGCCGTTGAAAAAGTCTCGCTCTTTTTTGTAGGTATCGTTGTATTGCGCGATATGAGCGTTGTCATTACGCCGCCCAGCGTCTCTATGCCCAGCGAAAGGGGCGTAACGTCTAAAAGGAGTATGTCCTTCACGTCTCCGGCCAAAACGCCGCCCTGAACGGCCGCGCCAAGCGCGACGACTTCGTCCGGGTTTACGCCTTTGTGCGGCTCCCTTTTGAAATAATCCTTAACAAGATTGAAAATCTTCGGCACACGCGTGGAACCGCCCACCAGAACGGCGTCTTTTATATCGGACGGCTTAAGACCGGCATCGGCCATCGCCTTCTTTACCGGCTCCAGCGAGCTCTGGGCGTAATCGTCTATCATCTGTTCGAATTTTGCGCGTGTGAGCTTTATGTTCATATGTTTCGGGCCCGACGCGTCTGCGGTGATGAACGGCAGGTTTATATCGGTTTCGGTAAGGGTGGAAAGCTCCATCTTCGCCTTTTCGGCCCCTTCCCTCAGCCGTTGCAGGGCCATGTTGTCTTTGCTGAGGTCTATTCCCTGGTCCTTTTTAAACTCGGCTACGAGCCATTCTATTATCCTATGGTCGAAGTTGTCGCCGCCCAGGTGAGTGTCGCCGCTGGTGGCCTTCACTTCCACCACGTTGTCGCCGACCTCGAGTATGGAAATATCGAACGTTCCGCCGCCGAAATCATAAACGGCTATCATCTGGTCTTTGTCCTTGTCCAGCCCGTAAGCCAGCGCCGCGGCTGTTGGCTCGTTGATTATCCTTTTCACATCTAACCCCGCTATCTTACCGGCGTCCTTCGTTGCCTGGCGTTGGGAATCGTTGAAATATGCGGGAACGGTAATGACCACCTCGGTAACTTTCTCGCCGAGGTAGGCTTCGGCCGATTTTTTCAGCTTTCCGAGTATCATGGCCGATATCTCGGGGGGAGTGTATTCCTTGCCGTTGGCCACTATCCTTACGTCGCCATTTTTGCCTTCTTTTACCTCGTAAGGCACCATCTTCATTTCTTCTTTCACCTCGGAGTACTTTCGCCCCATGAAGCGTTTTATCGAATAGACGGTATTTTCCGGGTTGGTTACGGCTTGGCGTTTTGCCACCTGGCCTACCAGTATTTCGCCGTCTTTGCCGAACCCGACGACTGACGGGGTAGTCCTGGAGCCTTCTTCGCTGACTATGACCTTGGGCTCTCCGCCCTCCATCACCGCAACGACGGAATTAGTCGTTCCCAGATCGATTCCGATTATCTTTCCCATGTTTCCTCCAAAAAAACAGATTTTATCCGTATTAGTTCTAACCCATCGATAAGACCTGAATTGCATTTCGTCAAGTCCGGGGTCCCCTTTTTTTCAAGTAAAATAGGCCCAAATAGCCGCTACGACGGGAGGCGGATGCAACCCCCTGTTTTTAAACGCAGTTTAAAATTATCTGGATATTATAAATTCCGCCCGATATCATATCCGATAGAATGATAAAGAAATTCGGCGGTTCGGAAATAGAGGTCATCGAAGGCGACATCACCGCCCTTTCGCGCGACGCAATAGTGAACGCCGCAAACGCCCAGCTTCAACTCGGCGGCGGGGTGGCGGGAGCAATAAGGAACGCGGGCGGCCCTTCGATTCAGGCCGAGTGCGACGGTATCGGCGGAACTTTCGTCGGCGGCGCGGTAATTACCGGAGGGGGAAACCTGAAGTCAAAGCACGTCATACATGCCGTGGGCCCGCGCATGGGCGAGGGGAACGAAAACGAAAAACTGAAAAACGCCACCCTTAACTCCCTTAAAGTCGCCGAAGAAAACGGCTTGGAATCGATAGCCTTTCCCGCGATTAGCACGGGGATATTCGGCTTCCCGATCGACGGGTGCGCGAAAATAATGATGAAAACGGCGGCGGACTACCTGTCGGCGGGATCGAAAATAAAAACCGTTACCTTGTGCCTTTTCGGCAAGGACGCGGCACGAATCTTTAAAGACGCCCTTGAAAAACTTTAACGACGGCTTTCCTTTAAGGCTTTTTCGCACCGAAAAATCGATGGAGATTGGCGTCGTCATTTTCATTTTCGTTGCGGCCTTCCTTTTCAGGTACTGGCACCTCACGTCGCTGGGCTGGGTAACCGACAGCGAAACGCATTACCTTGGCATGAAGCTGACCGATAATTCGATACTGCACTTTTCGGACTCAAGCACCTACACCATCCTTACGGATAACCTTCTGTCGGGCAAAGGCACAAACATACCTTTCAATCCGCCCTTTACCATATTCGTGCTGGCGGCCATTTATTATATATTCGGGAAAAGTTTTTTTATTGCAAAACTGATATACGCCCTTATGGGCAGCGGCGCCCTTGTATCGGTTTACATTATCGCGCGCGAGCTGTACGGCAGGCGGGTGGCGCTTCTCACAATGCTTCTTTGTTCGGCTTCGTTTGCCCTTATATTCATTACCGGCGGGCTGAATATAGAAAACGTATATCTATTCACCTCCTCGCTGGCGATCTGCCTTTTCGTTCTCCTTTACGGCGAGAAGTGGATTTTCAAAAAAAGGCCATACGCCTCTTCTTTCGCATTCGGCGTTGTGTGCGGAACGGCGATGCTGAGCCGCGCGGAGTTTGTCATTGTTCTTGCGGCAATGTTTTTCTACGGCCTTTTTAAAAGGGAGTGGACTGTTTCGACTAAAATGAAGATCGTCGCCTCGGTTGTTGCCGGCATGATCGTATTCATGGGGCCGTGGACGTACCGCAACTATCTGTTCATGACCGATATAAACAAAAAAATGCCCGGCGCGGACCTGCCCGTATTTGTTCCCGTTTCCTTAAATGGCCCGTTCAACTTCATTGAAGGCCACCATCCCAACGCCACCGGCACCTACGCCCCGGACCTTGTGGGGCGGCTCAAGGCGGGATATATCGCCAGCCTCGAACCGCGCGACACGCGCCACCTGATGTTCATCCGCGATGGCTACGGCCTGGGATGGGACCTCATAAAGAAAAATCCGGGTAAAGAGCTAAAGCTGATACCGGTAAAACTAAGGGTACTTTCCGACGGCTTTGCGAACGGGTTTTTTCTCAACAACTTTCCGGTCGGTATAAACGGCGGATCGGAAAACATGGCGGACAGCTTTGTGCCGGATTCAAAGTTCATGGCCTATGCGGGCGGTCTGGCGTTTTTGGCCGGTCTTTTGGTCCTGGTTTTCAAAAAGGAAAAACGGAAAATAGAGTACCTGCCTTTAATTCCTTTGTGCGCCGTTCTTTTTATTACGATCGCCTTTTACGGGCTTAGCCGGATGGCGTATCCCGTTTTGCCCTACTACTATATGGTCATTTCCATCGGGCTGGCGGCTTTTGCAAAATGGGCCAACCTTATGGACAAGGTATCGCGCATCCCCATTATCGTTGTGATAATCGCGCTCCTTGCGGTCGGTTTTGCGCAATCGAGGGAAAAAACCGTGCTATACAAAGAGGACGCCGGCGGCTTCGGTAAATTCCGCCTGACCTTTAAGGAGAAGATAGGGAAAGACTTTTAACCAGATTTATCCGCGAAGATTTTCGGTGTAGAAAGAAAAAAGGTTGCGGGCCGGTACACCCGGCCCGCTTTGAACAGGACGCAGTTAGTTAGGTAGCCGGTATTAGCAAAGAGGTGAATTTCACTGCCGGCAACTCAAGAGGTATTACCTCTTGAGGTTAACTACTTCAGCTAACATGTCGTCGACGGTCGTTACCACCCTGGAGTTTGCCTGATAACCCCTTTGGTTCTGGATCATCCTTACGAACTCGGTGGCAAGGTCGACGTTTGAGAGTTCCAGTGAACTGCCTAGAATCGTGCCGAACCCGCCGCTGCCTGCCGTGCTAAGCAGGGGCTGGCCCGATGACGCCGATTCGGCATACAGGGTTCCGCCCACTCTCGTCAGTCCCCACGGGCTGGAAAAGTCCGCCAGGGTCAGTTGCCAGAGTTCCGTCGTCTGGCCGTTGGAGAATAGGCCGGAAATTACGCCGTAGTCATCGACCGACAATCCCTTGAGCGTTCCCGTGGGATAGCCGTTCTGGTGAATCGAGATCGTACTCGATGGAGAAGCGTAGGCCGTCAAGTTGTTGTACGAAGCTCCCGTCGATACGTTAAAGAGGGTCCACGCCATCGAGAGGTTGGCCGCGCCGGACCCGGTGAATCCGCTTATCGTTACCGTCGGGTTGGAACTCGGGAAGGTAAGCGCGCCTGCCGAGTCGAACAAAAGCGTGCCCGATCCGCCGGTGCTCACCGCGCCCGAAGACGACGCTATTGTGTAAGTCCATATCTGCGCCGCAGTTTTAGTGAATGTGTAGGTCAATGTTACCGCTTCGCCGAGGTTGTTGTAAACATCGAAGCTGGTATTGAACGTCGTGCCCGCGCTTGCGGATGCGTTGAGGTTTACCGAGAATCTGAATTCGGATGTTGCCGCCGGCGTTGACTGCACGCCGTTTACCTGAATGTCTTGAACGACGCCCGAGCTTGTACTCTTATCGTAGCCCTGCACCCGGAACCCCTGTGAGTTCACAAGGTAGCCGTTTTCGTCTTCAATAAACTGTCCGGACCGCGTGTAATAGGTTGCGTCATTTACCGAGTCCCTGACGACAAAGAAACCCGCTCCCTGGATAGCCATATCCGTGGCATTGCCGGTTGTTTCCACCGAGCCTTGCGCCCAGCTTGGGCTGATGCCGCGCATATAGGTTCCTCTGCCGAACTGCATGACTGTCGAGCCGTTGGACAGGGAGTTTGCAAGGATATCCGCGAAGTTTGCGCGGTTTGCCTTGTAGCCGACGGTGTTTACGTTGGCTATGTTATCGCCGATGACGTTCATGGAATTGCCCATCGTCATCAGGCCGCTTACGCCTGTGAACATTGCACTGTTTAAACTCATAATTTCCTCCTGTTCAAATAAAAAGTGAATGTGTTTATTTTTTTCATTTTAAATTCCTATTGAGTATTTCCTGAATTTCTACTAAGGCTGATAAGGCTGATGTCGCTCAGCATTATCCTGTTATCGCCGATGTGGGCGTATGTTACTCCGCCTTCCATGCTGATCGACTCCACTATTCCCCTCATGTGGGTAGTGACGTCGATGGTTTCGCCGTTTGAGTTGGCGGCGTCCACATAGTAGTTATACAGGCCGTCGTCAAGACTGGCGCCGTAGTTGGATTTTCCGTCCCACTCTATCTGATGGTCGTCAGCGGCCATATATCCCCTTTCGATTGTCCTTACTATGTTGCCGTCGGGATCGACTATCTGGATGGTCACGCTTTCGGCGTTGTCTTCCAGCGCGAACGAGATATCCGTCGCCGCGCCGCCGGAAATATGGACGCCGTCGCCCGTGGCTTCTACTTCTTTTCCTATTAGGTTAAGGGCTTGGGTGTTGTTTATGGACGAATTGACAAGCATAATGGATTCCAGGTTGTCGTTCACGCCGAAGAGCTGCTCGACCGTGCTGAATTGAGCCATCTGCGCCACGAAGTCGGTGTTTTCCATCGGCGACAGCGGGTCCTGATGCTGGAGCGAGGCCACCAGCAATGTAAGGAACTCGTCCTTGCCCAATGACTGGTTTGAAGAAGAACTGTTCGACTGTCTCGAGGTTGCCTGTGCTGAGCTTTGTACCAACATTTACCCGTCTCCTTACGCTTTAACGTCCACAATTTTGTTAAGCATCGCCTTCCTTATTGCCGCAACGTCCACAGCCGCGTTTTCTTCGGCTTCAAATGAAGCGGGGTTACAGGAAGGGTCGTTATTGGAATAATTTTTTGCTTCATCCCTTGCCCATTGGGCGTCGAACGAATGCGTGTTTTCATGGTTTAGGGAAATGTTGATTTCTTCAACGGAAATTCCCTGCTGGTTGAGCGCGTCTTTAAGCTGATGAATATTCTGTTCTATGATCTGCTTCGCCGCGGGTGATTCCACGGCTATGGCGCCGCGTATCTGGGCATCTTGCAAAGTGAGTTTTATTTCCACCGTACCGAGTGAGGCGGGGCTTAATGTTATCCTGGCGTGCGTTCTGTTGGGGAGAGAAAGAATGGCGGCCTTTTCAACGATCTGGGCCATAACCCTGCTGGGGCGCACTCTTTCGGGCATCGACTCATCGGAGACCTGGCCCGCGGCTTTGGCCGATCCGCCCTGATCTTTCACGGCGGCGTCCGCGTTCACCTGCGATAACGTTTTGGCATTGACGGCCGAGTCCGTTTTTTCGTTTGAACCGAATTTCGCCTGTTCGGCAGCCGCCGCGGAATTATCGGCCTGCGATAACGCTTTGGCATTTACGGCTGAGTTCGCTTTTTCGTTTGAACCGGATTTCGCCTGTTCGCCGTTCGCCGTGTTATCGTCGGCCTGGTTCAAGGTATTATCGAAACCCGTTTTTTTGGCGCCGGATTCGTTTCCGTTTGCGGCGCCGGTTGCCGCATTCCGTCCATTTTCATATTTTGCGTTGAGTCCGCTTTCCGGGTTTTCATTCTGGGTTTTTGCGGCGTCCTTGACCGCAGTGGTGGAAAAGCCGCCTACCTCTCCGGCCAACTTGGCTTTTAGGGCGTTGCCCGAATCGGCTTTTAATTCTATCGATGATACTTTTAATTCTATCGATGATACCTTAAGGGCCGAAAAGAGCTCGTCGGCCTGCGAGTCGGAGAGATCCAGAATTTTTGCCATCGCGTCAACGGTTTCGCCAATGGTATCTTGGACAAGGGAATTTGCATCGGTTTGGGATTCAATCCCCAAAATGTCGGAAAGGTTTATCTTCGAACCGTTCGGCATCAGCGCCTGAAGGAACCTGTTTCCATTGCCGGATGCATCAGACGATTTGGAAAAACCTATTTCCACTTGACTTAGCTCTTCGTAAGTTACGCCAAGGAGACCGGCCAGC
>JAZFVB010000246.1:0-2696 GCA_036447515.1 Nitrospinota bacterium | reverse complement strand
TGCCTCGGTGTTGATAATCTTTTTTGATTTGCAACCAGGTCATCCGGAGGTGACTAAAACTGCTGGAATTGCAATCTGGATGGCGATATGGTGGATAACCGAGGCTGTCCCCCTATACTTGACGGCGCTTATCCCTGTAGTGCTTTTCCCGGCTTTTGGCATTACAGACGGCAAGACCGTCTCGGCCCAGTATTTCAATTGGGTCATCTTCTTGTTCCTTGGTGGATTTATGGTGGCGATAGCTATACAGAGATGGGGGCTCCACCGGCGAATCGCGTTGCGCATCCTGCTGCTGTTCGGCGTGCGGCCGCGAACCGTGCTGGCGGGATTTATGGTGGCAACGGCTTTTTTATCAATGTGGATTTCCAACACGGCGGCCACCATGATGATGGTGCCCATAATCCTTGCCGTTATCGTAAAGTTCGAGGACATTGCCGGCAAGGAGGCCACCCGACGCTACTCTATTGGGCTCCTTCTTGGCGTAGCGTACGCGGCCTCGATAGGCGGTACGGCCACACTTGTAGGGACGCCGCCGAACGCCGTATTCGTAAAGATCTTTGCGATATCGTTTCCCGGGGCGCCGGAAATATCTTTTGCGCACTGGTTCGTATTCGCCTTGCCGATTGCCATTTTCTTCCTTGTGGTGGTGTGGCTCTATCTTGGATTCTTCTACTGTTCCTCGGCTCCCGTGGAAGTCGATATTGAAGAGTTCCGTATCCAGTATAGGGAGTTGGGCCCGATGAGCTTCGAGGAGAAGTGGGTGTTGGCCGTCTTTACGGCGCTAGCCGTTCTATGGATTACCCGCTCGGGCATTACTATCGGCGATATAAATATTCGCGGCTGGTCCAGCCTTTTCATGGCGCCGGGATATTTTAACGACGGTACGGTTGCCATCGCCGTGGCCTCGATCCTATTCCTGATCCCGTCGCGCGCCGAACCCAATACGCGGCTTATAGGCTGGGACGCGGTGAAAGACCTGCCGTGGGGGATAGTGCTTCTTTTCGGCGGTGGGTTTGCGCTTGCTTTCGGTTTTAAGGACTCGGGTCTTTCAATGTGGGTGGGCGAACGGCTGGCATATATTTCGTTCCTTCACCCCGTGTTCATTATTGCCATCATTTGCCTTCTATGCACCTTTTTAACCGAGCTTACGTCGAACACCGCAACGGCGCAGATACTCTTGCCCGTTCTTGCTTCGCTTGCGACGGCTATCGAGATTCATCCGCTGGTCATCATGATTCCCGCAACGCTTGCCTTCTCGTTTGCTTTCATGTTGCCGGTGGCTACCCCGCCCAATGCGATAGTATTCGGCGTGGGACGCATAACGATAGCGGATATGGCCAAGGCGGGATTATTGCTGAACCTTATCGGCGTGGTTATCCTGACTGTTGCGTCGTTTATCCTGTTGCCGCTCTTTTTCGACGCTTCGCTTTCAAACTTCCCCGACTGGGCCGCCGTTAAGTAGGAGAGGCTTCAAGCGCCGATAAGAGTTTTATTGCGGTTAAGGATGCGTATGCTACCGGATGTGTGATTTCTAGCCGTAAACATCGCGCCTGTGGCCGACGCGAAGCACAAGTACCCTTAAAAGTTTTTTTCAATTAGGCAGATAATTCTATACTTGCCCAGTTGGTACCGCCAAAGGCCGGTTTTTTCTCCGCGCAACGGTTTCCCCCATTTTTTCGGGTCTTGGGATTTTGCAATTCTCTCCCTCAGATATTGGATGATTCTTTTCTGCGCTTCTTCGCTCAGGCGGGACAGTTCTTTTAATGCGGCTGGGTCGAACTCAATATTTCAGGCCAAGCCTTTTTTTAACCTCTTCTATGGGAATGGACGGCTTATTTTTTTCCAGTCGTGCAAGGGCAAGGAGGTAGTCCTCTTTATCTTCCAGATATTCGATTATGGCCTCCTTGGCATAATAGCTTTTTGTGCGGCCTGTTTTCTTGGCCAGTTTTTCAAGGCGTTTTTCTATCTTTTCCGGCAATCTTAGAGTAAGCATATTCCAATTCCTCAAATGTAATTCATGTATTACAAGTATAGCAAAATATATGGGATTTAAAAAGGAACTTTTATATCTCAACGTAATGGTATAATTTTGCCAACATTATTGCATGGGTGTTATTTTGAAAAAAGCGTTTCTTTTATTTGTCCTGATCTTTCCTGTATCAGTATACGCTCACTCCGGCGGGTTGGATGAGAAGGGCGGACATTGGGACACTAAAAAGGGAACTTACCATTACCATAAATCACGGGGAGACAGTTCCGAAGTATATAAAGGTAAGGCGTATTTCGACACTTACGAACCGATAAAGAAAGGCTCGACGTTCAAACCCCGAAAAAAACAAAACCCGAAAAGCTATACAAATATACCGATGATAAGGGGATGACGTATCTTACAAACTCGATTGGCGAGGTGCCTGAAAAGTACAGGGATCAGGTTGAATAGGTTTTTTTAAAAACTGTATTTCGCGTCCAGAAAAATCCGGTCGTTATCTTTTACCGCCTTGAAGAACGATTTCTTGCCGGGCTGGTAAACCATTACGCCGCCGGCTACGTTAAGCGAATCGTTTACGTCGTACGACGCCTGGTAACGCTGGAAGGAGCCGTCCCCGCCGTCCGCGCCGAAAGCCGACGCCATGAACGTAACCTTAAGCGTTTGGTTTAAAAAATTCCTCGTAAGCCTTGCCGCCCACTGGAATTCG
>JAZFVB010000245.1:0-3313 GCA_036447515.1 Nitrospinota bacterium | reverse complement strand
AAAAAGAGCTTATGGAATACCTCTCCCGTTACCCGGTAGTGTACTTCGGCGAAACGCACGACAGCGTGCAGGACCACGACGCACAACTTGCGATACTTGAATACTTCAACAAAAGATATCCCGGCGAAGTCGCGTTAGGCTTGGAGATGTTCCGGCGTCCCGCACAGGCCGGGCTTGATTCGTATATCCGCGGCGAAATGGACGAACGCGAGTTCGTAAAACTATTTTATAAAAACTGGGGCGGGCTTTACCCTTATTACCGCGAAATAACGGATTACGCACGGCGAAACGGTATCCCGCTTGTGGCCCTTAACGCCTCGAAAGAACTTAGAAAGGAAATAAGGCAAAAAGGTATCGACGGGCTGGATGCCGAAATGAAAAACGACCTCCCCGAAATGAACATGGACGATCCCTACCACAGGGCGCTGATGAAAGCGCATTTCGGAAAACACGTCAAAGGCCCCAAACAGCTCGAAACCTTTTACCGGATGCAGGTGCTGTGGGACGAAACGATGGCACAATCCGCGGCCGACTACCTGAATAGCCCCGCCGGAGGCGGGAAGCGCCTTCTGATTTTCGCCGGCGACGCCCATGTGCGTTACGGGCTTGGGATTCCCCGCAGGCTTTTCCGCAGGCTCCCGATCCCATATGCGATTGTATCCGCGTACACCGTGGAGATAGCGGAGGAAAAAAAGAAGAACATCATGCATATCGACGTTCCGGCAATTCCCTTATTGGCGGGCGATTTTTTATGGGGAGTCCGCTATGAAGGGCTAGAGGGGGAAACGGTAAGGCTGGGCGTTACTATTGGAAAAGTGCCTGGCGATAAAGCGGAAGGCAAGGGGGTGTCGGTTCTCGGCATAGTTCCCGGCTCTTCCGCCGAAAAGGCCGGCATTTTAAAAGGCGATCTTTTAGTATCGATGGACGGCCAGGAACTCCATGAACCTTTAGACCTGACCTACCAGGTGGGACTCCACAAACCGGGCGATTCGGGAAATGTTGAATTGATAAGGGACGGCAAACGCCTATCGCTGGAAGTCACTTATTACCCGCCAAAGAGTACGCCCACACATTAAATCCGGAGTTACCGATTGCCACGAATCGGCGGTGGGAGTAAAATATATTTATGTCCTATAAACCAGTTTTGGGAAAAAATGGCGAATATGTTCTGGAGGTACACAAGTCCGGCCAGGAGATTATCCACAACCCCCTCCTTAATAAGGGAACGTCGTTCACCAAAAAGGAGCGCGAGGAGTTAGACCTGATCGGCCTTCTTCCGCCGCACGTGGCGACTCTCGACGAACAACTAAAACGCGCCAAGGAACAGTACGACAATAAGGACGACCCGATAGAAAGATACATCTACCTGCGAGGTTTGCAGGACAGGAACGAAATACTCTTTTACGCCCTTATAAGAAAACACATCCCGGAAATGATGCCGATCATATACACACCGACAGTCGGCGAGGCGGTGGAAAAGCACGGCCACATATTCAGGAACGCGCGCGGCCTTTTCATCTCGCCCGATAACGTAGACCGCATAGATGAGATGTGCCACAACCTGCCGTCGAGCGACATCAGCATAATCGTGGCAACGGACAGCCAGGGAATACTCGGTCTGGGCGACCAGGGCGTGGGCGGCATGGCGATACCGATAGGAAAACTCTCGCTCTATTCAGTCGCCGCAGGAATACACCCTTCCGAGTGCCTGCCGATAGCGCTAGATGTCGGCACGAACAACGACGAACTCTTAAACGATCCATTTTACCTAGGCAATAAGCACAAACGGTTAACGGGCAAAAAGTATTCGGACTTTATAAAAACTTTCGTCGAAGGCGTAAAACGCAACTTCCCCAAAGCGATACTTCAGTGGGAAGATTTTTCAAAACAGAACGCATTTACAAACATGGACGTATACCGCGAGGCGCTGTCCAGCTTCAACGACGACATACAGGGCACCGGCGCGGTGACTCTTGGCGGACTACTCGGTGCGATGAAGATAAAAAAAGAAAAACTCACCGACCAGAAATTCGCGGTTTACGGCGCGGGGGCGGGGGGCATAGGCATAGCGCGGCAGATAAAGGGCGCGCTGGTGCATGAAGGGTTAAGCGTACAAGAGGCGGCCGACAGGGTATTCGTGCTCGATTCGCACGGCCTCATAACCGACGAGCGGGAAGATTTGGACGAATACAAAAAAGGTTTCGAGAAATCGGGCGCAATAGTCGGCAATTGGTTGCGGGAAAACCTGCACGAATTATCGCTGAAAGACGTTATACAGGGCGCACAGGCAACCGTGCTGATAGGCGCGTCGACACGCACCAATGCGTTCGATAAGGAAATTGTAGGAATGATGATGAAAAACACGCCGGAGCCGGTAATATTTCCGCTATCGAACCCGACCTCGAAATCCGAGGCCGACCCGCGCGAAGTGCTGGAGCAGACCGGCGGCGCGGCCATCGTAGCGTCGGGCAGTCCGTTCCCTCCGGCAAAAGTGGGTGGCAGGGAATACGTGATAGGCCAGGGAAACAACGCCTTCATCTTTCCGGGCGTGGGGCTGGGCGCAATCGCGGCCAAGGCGAAGGTAATTACCGACGGGCTGTTTGCCGTCGCCGCAAAAGCGATGGCCGAAGCGGTTCCGGAAAAAAACCTTAAAGACCGGTGCGTATTCCCGCCGATAGAAGACATCTTCGAAGTTTCCCGCCGCGTCGCCGTGGCGGTTTACAATCAGGCGATAGCGGAAGGCGTCGGCGTTTCCGCCAACAGCGGCGATTCCGAGGAAGTCATACGCAAGGCGATGTGGACGCCCGCCTATCCGAAAATGGTAAAAAAGCCGTAAGAAGAACCGTTGCCACACACTTTACGCGTGCCCTTTAGGGTGGAAGTGTGCATCAATAATGGCTCAGCCATTGCAAATATAGCCGCTTGGTTATTTTTACCGGTGCGCAGTCCGAAGCGGCGAAGGGGATAAAGGTACGCCTCAAAAGAAGAAATAATAAACAAAACTTTTATTCTCCTTTTTGCCCCTCCCGTTAATCGCGTGTAATATAGGCGTATGCGCTGGCCCCAAAATGCCGTCCACATACTGAACGAACCGGATGTCCTTTAAAAAACCTTTCTTTATCGCGGCGCTTGTCGTGGGGATAGCTTCCGGCGCGTTTGCGGGATATATATTTTCCGTTTACGCCGAGCTTCCCGACATACGCGACTTGCAGGAATTCAAGCCGCCGGAGGTTACGAAGATATACGCCGACGACGGCGCGCTGATAGCCGAACTCTTTATCGAAAAGCGCGAGCTGGCGGACTACGACCAGAT
>JAZFVB010000244.1:0-3547 GCA_036447515.1 Nitrospinota bacterium | reverse complement strand
GAAGCGGTAACCTGCGGAAAACGCTGCCCCAATCGATCAAAAACTTTTCTTGATCGATCTAAAGAAAATGTTAAATAAAATTACGGTTGACACAAATCTTAATATTTATGTAGAATCAGTATTGAAGCAATATTTTTACTCGCACAATGATGGACATTGGGCAGTATGGTTAGGGGTGAATAAATATTAATTTCGTAAGGGGGTCACTAAGGGGGTCACTAATGAGAAATATCATATCAATAACACCACGTTTCTTAATTGCATTTGCATTTACAATGCTGCTTGCGGCCTGCGGCGGCGGCGGCGGAAGCGGCGCCGCAGCAGACGGTGACACCAACGGCGGCGGCGGCGGCGGTACCACCGAAACCGGAACGGTTTCAGGCGTGGCAAAAGATGTCTCCGGCAATCCGCTTTCCGGCGTAACGGTAGAGATCTTCGTAGGTGAAACGATTACAGTTACCGGGCCATCTTCCAAGCCTTCGGCGGACGGCGCATCGACCCGTCAAGCGGCCCTGGTTACAACCACCACTGCATCCGACGGCTCGTACACTCTTACAGGCGTATTGGTCGACGATGATTATGTGATAACTTACACAATATCTGCTTACGTAGTCGTTTACATGTACGATGTCGACGTAACGGCAAACGCCACAGAAATAGTAGAGGCGGTAAGGATTGTTCCGGAATCGTCATTCACTGGCGGGGCAAGCGGAACGATCACAGACGCTCTTACCGGAGACGCAGTATCCGGCGCAACGGTTACGGTCTACTCCGGGATGGGCAACACAAGCGGCACGGTCGTAAGCACAACAACGACGGACAGCTCTGGCATTTACAGTTTAACCGGACTGGATGCGGGCAATTACACTGTGCAGATTTCAAAGACCGGTTTCCAAAGCTCTTCCTTCTCTATTTACGTCGTAGGTGCGACAACCACCAGCGACCAGAACGGCGCCGCAACGCCGACGCTGTCATCGGGAGAAACGAGGATAATCCTTACGTGGGGCGTATCACCCAGCGACCTTGATTCGCACCTACTGGGGCCGTATGCCGACGGTAGCGGAAGTCAGTTCCATATCTACTTTGGGAACAAGACCTACTCCTCCGGCGGAAGCGCCTACGCGGACCTGGACTTGGATGACGTGTCCAGCTACGGACCTGAAACGACTACCATTTACACGCAATCCACCGGCGCCTACACCTTCTGCGTGTACAACTTTAGCAACGGCGGCAGTTCAAGCAGCACGGTCCTTGCGAACTCCGAGGCGCAGGTGAATGTCTATCAGGGGTCATCGCTTTTGGGCAGGTTCAACGTGCCGAACTCGGGCGGTACTGTGTGGAAGGTGTTCACGCTTAGCGGAACCTCCATAACGCCGGTTAACACGATGAGCTACGAAACCTTAGACACAAACGTGTGCGCAAATTAGGAAATACATTTCCAGTGGGAAACAAGGGGCGTTTAATAAACGCCTCTTCCCCCAATGGGGATTTGTGAAACAGGCAAAAGGAAGTTTGCCATAAAAGATTTTTCCGGACTTTTTCTTGACGCCTATGAATAAACGTCAGGCGGTTTTCTTTTTGGCTTTTTTGCCGCCGTCCTTCTGGGATTTGTCGATGAGCTTTATCAGCCTTTCGATTTCGGCTTCCATTTCGGGGCCTGTCCTCTCCGCGGCGTCTTTCATCTGGTAGTAGTTGTGGGCGAGTTGCATCATGGCAAGAACGGTCAGCCGCAGATAGTCGGTGGAGCCGGATGAGCTTGCTAGGTTCTTCATCATCCAGTCGCAGTAACCGGCAAGGTTTTTTGTGTATTCGGCGTCTTGTATGGTGCTGAGTGCGTATTCGCGGCCGTGAATCTTTACGGTAATCGCCTGTCCGCTCATTTAGTTATCCTTGTAGAACTTGTCGAGCCTTTCGGCCATTTTTCCCACCTTGGACTTTATGATCTTTCTTTCGTTTTTCAGTTTTCCAATCTGGCGGGTGAGTTCCAGCACGGTCGGGTTGGTGCCGCCTCCGTTGTCTTGCAGTTCCCTTATCTTGTCCTCGGCCGCATGTAGGAGCCTTTTGGTTCGCTCGTTGCCCCTTCGCTCCTTTGCGATATCATTAATCAGGACTTCAACTTTTTCCGTAAGCTTTCTAATGCTGGCCGGTTTCATTTCATGTTCCCCTGATTTGGGCGCCATGGTTTTCTTTTGCGTTTTCAAGGATGTTTTTCATTATCAGGTCGCCCGTTTCGTCGGTGAGCGTTTTTCCCTCGTCAAGGAAATAAAGGCGGAACGCCACGCTTTTTTTGCCGTCGGGAATCTGCTTCCCCCGGTAGAGGTCGAAGACGCGGCATGAACGGATGCGCAACGGATCAGTTTCCATTATCGTTTTCACCAAACCCCTTACCTCTTCACTTTCATCAACGATCAAGGCCAGGTCGCGTTTAATTCCGGGGAACCTTGGCAACGGTTTTGCCCTAACGGTTCCCGTGGACAATTGTAGCAGACTGTCCACCGAAATTTCAAAGCATACTATTTCCGAATCTATCCCGAATTTTTCGGTTACAAGCGGATGCGCCTGGCCGAGGAAACCGATGCGCGACGACCCCACCCTTATTTCCACTTGCCTGTGCGGGTAAAGGAAATCTTTCGGATTTTCGGGGCGCTCCATATGAGGTTCAAAGCCTGACATTCCCTTTATAACCTTTGCGACGATTCCCTTCAGACGCGAGAAATCGCGCGGCACGCGCAGGCCGAATATTTCCTCCTCGCCGCACGTAATGAGCCCGGCGGACATAAACTCCTCCGATCCTTCGCCGTTTGCGCCGTAGAAGACGACGCCGGTCTCGAAGATGCCTATGGATTCCTCGCCCTGTCGTATATTAAAGACCGCCGTGTTCATAAGCCCCGGCAAAAGAGAGGTGCGCAGTTCGCACCAGTCGGCATTGACGCGGTTTTTGAATTCGATGGCGTTGTCTTTGCCCATTCCCATCCATTTGCGCCATGACGGGTTGATAAAGGAATAGTTAATAGTTTCCGATAAGCCCGAGGCGGCCAGCAGGCCGTTAAGGCGGCTTCTTTTCGAGTACATTTCCGGCTCTTTCGTTTCGTGCTGCGCCAACCGCGCAACGGTTGAAACGATGTTGTGATAGCCGAAAAGCCGGGCGACTTCCTCCATGAGATCGGCTTCGATGGTCATGTCGTGCCGGTACGGCGGGCATTGTACGCTGAAATAATCTTTGTGCTCTTTTGAATATTCAAACCCAAGGCGGTCGAGAAAACCGGAAATATCGCTATCGTCGATTTCAATGCCGAGGAGGTCGCTCACCTGCCGGGTGCGCAGGATAATCGACGGGAACTCCACCTTTTTGGGATATTCGTCGATGAACCCTCCCGCCTTTCCGCCTGCGAGACCGGCCATCATCTGCGCGGCGCGGAGCGATGCCTGCCTCAGCCCTTCGGGGTTTACGCCCCTTTCGAAACGGTACGAAGACTCGCTCGATATCCCCAGCCGCTTCGATGTGCGCCTGACGGAGCGCGGGTCGAAGTAGGCTGCTTCCAGTATC
>JAZFVB010000243.1:0-2632 GCA_036447515.1 Nitrospinota bacterium | reverse complement strand
TCGAGAAGTTCAAAAACCCTTGCGGCGGCTTTCAGTCCCGCTATGCAGCCGGATTCTTTGGCCTTCAGCCTTGCCGACAGCCGCGCGTCGGGCGCAAATACGGCATCGGTTGTGATGTCGCCCCGCCCGATGTCTTCAGAGAGAGCCTGTTTGAGCAACCGATCCAGTTCCGCCATGTCCATAGATATTTTCCTGTAGCGAGTGCACACGGTACTTTTCCAGCGGTTCCGGAAAATCCGTGCGGAAGTGCGCGCCCCTGCTTTCCTTTCGCCAGAGTGCGCCTTCGATAACAAGTTTTGCCGTGGTAAGGAGGTTGAGTTTCCGCGTGGGAACAGCCTCATCTTCATCCTCCTCCTCCGACGCCCATTTTTCGATTTGTTTAAGCGCCGTTTGTAACCCTTTTCCGTCCCTCATAATACCGGCATGTTCCCACAGGAGTTTTTGTACTTTCAGGTTGAATGCGGGATCGTGGGCCATGTTGGATTGCACAAACTTCTCGCACGAATATTCCGGCAGGACACCCTCAACGCCTTTTTTTTCAACTATTTCTGGCAATGCCTCCGGCAATGCAAGCGCGGCCTTTTGCGAAAAGACGAGTGCCTCCAGCAACGAATTGCTGGCAAGCCTGTTCGCGCCGTGCACTCCGGTGGAACCCGCCTCGCCGAGGGCAAGGAGGCCGGGGAGTGAAGTTTTTCCGTAAACGTCCGTCTCCACGCCGCCCATCTCGTAATGCGCCGCCGGCACGACCGGAATAAGGTCGCGGCGCGGGTCCAGCCCTTCGCGTTTGCACGAAGAGAAAATGGTGGGAAAGCGTTCTTCGAAACGTTCAATTCCGGTTGCGTCCAGGAAGACTTCCCCGCTATTTTTTGTATCCCGTTCTATCTCCAAAAATATGGCGCGCGAAACGGCGTCGCGTGGCGCGAGGTCTTTCAGCGGATGCGCCTTTTCCATTAAACGCTCGCCAAGTCCGTTAACCAAAAAAGCTCCCTCGCCGCGCACGGCTTCGGAGATAAGGGGCAGGGGGTTGCGGTTCACTTTAAGCGCCGTCGGGTGGAATTGCACGAACTCCATGTCCCGCAGGTGCGCCCCGGCCCGCCAAGCCATCGCGTAACCTTCGCCGTTTGCGCCCTCGGTGTTGGTGGTGTACGAGTAAAGGTGCCCCAGTCCCCCGCTTGAAAGGACTACCGCCGAACCGTAAAAGATGTGAGGCCGCCCGCCGCCGGCAAGTGCAACCACGCCGCGGCATTCGCCTTTGGATACGAGCAGGTCGATAACCTCGGCGTGCTGAACCATAGTTATGTTAGGGTTCCTTTTGGCGTGGAAAAGGAGGGTTTCTATCACGTTTATTCCCGTGGCGTCGCCGCCCGAATGGACAATGCGGTTGCGGCTGTGCGCCCCTTCGCGCCCCAGCGAAACGCCCCCCCGCCCGTTTTTATCGAAGGCAACGCCGAGTTCTTCCAAAAAGCGGATCGCCAAAGCGCCTTCGTTTACGAGGGTATCGACTGCATCGGAATCGCAAAGCCCCATGCCGGTTTTAAGGGTGTCTTCCTTGTGCAATCGCGGTTCGTCGTCCGCGCCGATGGGGGCGGCAATTCCGCCCTGCGCCCAAAGGGAGTTGCCCGCGCCCAGCTCGGACTTCGTTACCATCAGCACCCTGCGGCTTCTCGACGCAAGGAGGCTGAAGGTAAGACCGGCTATTCCGGAACCGACTACGATTAGGTCGGCTTTTGTGGACTTCCACATTGTTTTAATTGTTTTAACTCCTCCTTCGCAAAGCTTTAAGGCTGTAAGGCTAATAATTATGGTTCAGGCCGTTTACAAGTGTCAAGCCGAGAAAACAAAAGGGGACGGTTCTATTTACGGCGGCTGTTTCTCGAATATAGAATCGTCCCCTTTTTTGTTCTTAAAGAAGGTTTATAACGAGGTTCCTGAGTTCGGTCATCTCCTCGATTGCGTACTTAATACCCTCGCGGCCGAGGCCGGAGCTCTTTACGCCGCCGTATGGCATGTGGTCGATGCGGAAAGTCGGGACGTCGCCTATGATCACGCCGCCGACCTCCAGCCTTTCCCACGCGGCGAAGGCGGCCTTTAAGTCGTTTGTGAATATTCCCGCCTGAAGGCCGTATTCGGAGGCGTCTATTTGGCCTATCGCCTGATAAATGTCTTCGTAAGGCGCAACGGTAACTATCGGGCCGAATACTTCCAAGCAGTTCACCTTCATTTCAGGCGTGGCCGATTCAAGGACGGTCGGTTGCATTATCGCGCCACTCGAAACCGCGCCTTCCGAACCGCCGCCGCAAACGATTTTCGCGCCGCCCCTTACGGCTTCGTCCACCCATTCGTTTAAGCGTTTCACGTCGCCTTTGGAGATAACGGGGCCTACGTCTGTCGATTCGTCCAGCGGATCGCCGGTTTTGAGCGCCTTTACTTTTTCGATAAATATTGCCTTGAACTTTTCATAAACCGGTTGGTGGACAAGTATCCTCTGGACGGAAATGCACGTCTGGCCGGAATATCCGAAACCGCCGATGGCGATGCGCGTCGCCGCGTATTCGAGGTCGGCGTCGGAATGGACTATAACGCCCGCGTTGCCGCCAAGCTCCAGCGCCACCTTCTTTTTGCCGGCGATCCC
>JAZFVB010000242.1:0-2572 GCA_036447515.1 Nitrospinota bacterium | reverse complement strand
AGCGCTCCCTTAATGCCGCGCACCGCCTGCCGCGTGCGGTGCTCGTTTTCAACAAGGGCAAAGCGCACGTATTCGTCCCCTTCCCTGCCGAAACCTATGCCGGGCGAAACGGCAACCTTGGCCTTTTCCAGAAGCATCTTGCCGAAATCCATCGAACCCATCTGCCTGAACTGTTCCGGTATCCTGGCCCACACGAACATCGTCGCCTTGGGCTTTTCTATTTCCCAGCCGACTCGGTTCAGTCCGTCCACCAAAACGTCGCGGCGCGCACGGTAGATTTCGGTTATCTTTTCCGGCACGTCGTCCGGCCCGTTCAACGCGATTATGCTGGCTATCTGTATCGGCTGGAAGATGCCGTAATCCAGGTAACCTTTTATGCGGGTAAGCGCCTGCACCATTTCGCGGTTGCCGCAACAAAAGCCCACCCGCCAGCCGGGCATGGCGTAACTCTTCGAGAGGGAGAATATCTCCACGCCGACGTCTTTTGCGCCCGGCGTTGCCAGAAAGCTGGGCGCTTTATAGCCGTCGAAGTTGATGTCGGCGTATGCGAAATCGTGTATCACCATGACCTCGTGCTCTTTTGCGAACGCGACCACCTTTTCAAAAAAATCCGCCTCCACGCAGGCCGTCGTCGGGTTGTGCGGGAAACTTATAAGGAGCATTTTCGGGCGCGGCCAGTTGCTGTTGAACGCGTCAAGCATCGTCTCGAAGAAATCCTTTTCCCCGGTAAGCGGAACGCTGATAACGTCTCCGTTTGCAATCACCACCGCGTAAGTGTGTATCGGGTACGTCGGAGTGGGAACAAGGACGTGGTCGCCCGGCCCGATGCTTGCCAGCATCAGGTGCGAAATGCCTTCCTTGGAACCGATTGTGGCAACGGCCTCGGTTTCGGGGTCTATCTCGACGCCGTAACGCCGCTTGTACCAGTTTGATATCGCAAGGCGAAGCTTGGTTATGCCGCGCGATGCGGAATAACGGTGGTTCGGCGGTTTTTGCGCCGCCTCCACCAGCTTATCGACTATGTGGTCGGGCGTGGCCATATCGGGATTGCCCATGCCGAAATCTATTATGTCGTCGCCGCGCCGGCGGGCTTCGGCCTTGAGGCGCACGACTTCCGACAAAATGTAGGGCGGCAACCTGTCGATACGCGCAAAGTTAAACTTCATTTTTTCAGCCTACAAAAAAGAACTTCTACTTAACCTTTACCAAAAACGCCTTCATTAAAAACTTCTTCCGCCATGTAAGAACTCCTTACAAGCGGCCCGGCGAACACCTTCTTTATGCCGATGCGCCTTGCGGCTTCGGCCATCGTGTCGAACCATTCCTGCCGGTAATACCCCGCCACCGGCGCGTGTTTGCGCGAAGGCGCCAGGTACTGCCCTAATGTGAGGATGCTCACCCCGTTGTCATGCAACCGCCCAAAAACTTCCAAAAGCTCTTCGGGCGTTTCTCCCAACCCAGCCATGATACCCGATTTGGCCGTTATACCGGAACCGGACGCGTATTTCAAAAGTTTCAGCGACCTTGCGAAATCGGCCTGCGGGCGCACCTTGGGATAAAGCCTGGGAACGGTTTCAACGTTGTGGTTAAGTATTTCGGGGTTTGCGCCTATCACGGTTCTTAGAGCTTTGATGTCACCGCCGAAATCGGGAATCAGGAGTTCCACTAAAACGCCGGGGTTTTCTCTCCTTACCGCATTAACGGTTTTTGCGAAATGCGAAGCTCCGCCGTCTTCAAGGTCGTCCCGCGTAACGGACGTAATCACCGCGTAGCGTATGCCGAGTTCGTTAACCATCGTTGCGATGTTTTGGGGTTCGTTTGAATCCGGTGGGAGAGGTGTTCCCTTTTCCACCGCGCAAAAGGCGCACGAGCGGTTGCACACACTTCCCAGAATCATGAACGTCGCCGTCTTCTTTTCGAAACACTCGCCGATATTCGGGCATTTTGCCGATTCGCAAACGGTGTGGAGGTTTTTACGCCTTAGATTCTTTTTCACTTCCGCAATGGAGGCGCTCCGAAATTTCTTTATCAAATATTTCGGTTTGCGGTTAGAGATCATACTTTTTCCCGTTCCATTTGGCAGAGTTCACTTATCACGAAATTATATCCGGTAGATACCGGATATGGTAGCGGTACACTGCGCGCGGCATCCTTTTGCTATCCTCGCAAAAAAAGGGGGGGTTGACAAAATCCATATAAAAAGACACTATTTAGCTTAAAAAGAGGGTGTGTATATGTCTAACAAAAAAAGTCCAATTCCATCGTCCTTAGATTTCTACTATATAAAAACAGAGCAATATCGGGTGTTTCACGTTGACGGAATGTTTGGGGGCGTGTCTCCATCGGGTAAAATATTCGCAGACCTCTTTGTCCAGAAAATCCCACTTCCCCAAATCATGAAACACAAGATTGCGGTAGACGGGAAAGTTGGTGAAGAAGTAAAGAATAAACGTGTAGGAAAAGAAGGCGTTGTCCGAGTAGTGGAGGCAGGGCTTATAATGGATATAGATACGGCGATTTCATTTAGAGACTGGCTTAGTGCTAAAATAAATATTGTAAGAAAAGGACCTGT
>JAZFVB010000241.1:0-2687 GCA_036447515.1 Nitrospinota bacterium | reverse complement strand
TCTGCGGAGTCGGTTTCCGCATCGATAGAAGAGATGAGCGTGTCGATACGCGGCGTTGAAGCGATAGCGGAAAAACTCACCAAAGTCGTGGAAGATTCCTCTTCATCGATCGAGCAGACGTCGGCATCGATTTTAAACGTGGCAAAAAACGCCGGAGATATAGCCCAATCGGTTGAAGAGGAGTTCGATAAGATGAACAGCCTATATCAGGGCGTGGCGTCGTTTACGCACCGCGGAAACGCCATTGCCGCTTCGGTGGACGAGGTATTCACATCAATGGAAGAACTCGCCGCAAGTATACGGGAAGTGGCCTCCAATTCGGAACGCGCCGGCCAGCTGTCAAGCCAGACATCCCAGGACGCGCACAAGGGAAGGCAGGCCCTCAACAAAGCGATCAAGGCAATGGACTCGATACGAAATTTCCAGGACGAAGCGGCAAAGATAATCGGAACGCTAAGCGAACGGGCCGATGATATAGGCAACATCATTACCGTTATCGACGAAATTGCCGAACAAACGAACCTGCTGGCGCTAAATGCCGCCATCGAGGCCGCGCGCGCGGGAGAACACGGGCGGGGTTTTGCGGTAGTCGCCGAAGAGGTGAGAAAGCTGGCGGAACGAACGAGCCTTGCGACAAGCGAGATCGCCGAATTGATAAAAGGCGTTCAGAAAGAAAGCAAGGTAGCCGTGGGCACGATGAAAAGCGGCGCCGTAGAGGTGGAAAAGGGCGTGTTCCTTGCCGAGAATTCGAGCCAAGCGCTTAATACGATTATTGACGGCGTCGATAAAACGGTTTCCATCGTCCGGAACATCGCGGGGTCGACGCAGGAACAGGAATCGGCTTCCATACAGGTAACGGGCGCCATGAGCCGGGTCTCCGAGCAGGCCGAAGAAATCAAGGATGAAACCACCAAGCTGGAGGAAGATGCCGCCGAGGTAATGAACCTTACGGAAAAGGTAAAAACCGCGTCCGCCCAGATAGCCGCTTCGACAAAGGAACAGTCCACAACCATAGAGCAAATTTCAATGTCGGTCATGGAACTGAGCAACGTGGCAAAGCACGTTTTGATAAGCAGCAAAGAGCAGACCGCCGCCGCGGATCAAATCGTTAATGCCGTCAACTCAATTTCCGATCAGCTTTACCAGATAAAAACCGGAACAGACGAGCAGGCAAGCGGTGTGAGAAATATAGTGGACTTAACCAGAAAGCTTGCCGCCGCAAGCGACGAAACCAAGAGAAACATCGACAGCGGCGTAAATGAAATAAAGACCATTTCCGAACAGGCAGAAAGCCTGAACCACCAGATAGAAGACTTCCGTATTTCGGACGAGCGCTCGCCCAAATCCATCGCACTCAGCGAGGAATTGGATTAGCCCTTTTTGCCGAAATAATCGTCTTCCGCAATACGAATTTCCTTAGCGGTTTTGCCTTCCATCGTCATTTCATAAGCCATTTCCATTTGGCTCAGACAAATGCCGCAATTGGCGGCGTGATCGTCCGTAAAGCATGTAAGCAAAGTTTTGTGGCGGGTACGGGGATTTTCCTTGCACCGGCAGTAACAATAAAGCGCGTCCAGCGCTTCCGGTATTTCCACGGCCCTTTTATAATCCAGCGCGGCCCGTCCCCTATATCTGTTTGCCGGCATTAAAGGCCTGGTTTCTATAAGACCCGCTTCCTTGACCCTTTCCAGGTAATCCGAAGCGTTTGCTAGGTTGACGACAGCCGTGGCGCCGATCACCCCCATAGATTTAAGGCCGAAAAAGCCTACCGCCAAAACAATAACCGCCCCAGCCGCGTAAAGAAGCGGGTTGGTTTTATCTTTTCTGACTTTATTTTCTTTTCTTCTTTCTTTCCCTGATTTCTTTTCTTTGCCTGATCTCCTTCTTTTGCCCATAATGCTAGCCATCCTCTTTTCCTTTAGATTCCTGATCCCGCCAATACCATGAGGTGTATTGTTGGTCCGGCCATTTCGATTTGAACCACGCAATAATGTCGTCCACTTCGCCGTCGCCGAGAGTGTCTTTAAACCCTTCCATATTACCGCCCTTTTCCATACTTCCTAACTTTATATAATCCCGCAAAATCTTCGTGGGATGGTGCCAGGCATGCCCCTCGCCGTTCACCGGAGGGGGCGGGTACTTTCCGTCTTCACCCTTTTCCTGCCACTTCGGGTGTCCCTCGCCGTTTTCGCCGTGGCACTTGGCGCAGTTTTTAAGGAATAGTTTTTCTCCTTGCGCTAATTGTTTAGGATCAATTTCTCGTTTCGGGGCAGGGGGCGTGGAAAACGGATTCGATGTTTTCGCGGTTTCCGAACCGACGTCCTGTCCTTTCGCCGGTTGCTCACTGTCGGCGTCACTGCACGAAGCAATGAACAATCCGGCTATGAATATCACAATGATCTTGATTTTCATATCATAATCCTTTTAACTGCATAAAGTTTTCTCTTAAATACAAAGACGCCCCCCTAGTTAGGGTTTTACAGGGAGAGTCATTCGGGGGGCGCCCTTTTTATCTGCCAAATTTCAGGCCCTGTTTTCTCTCCTACTCTTTACCCCATGGGGAAAGTTCATGGATTTTCGACTTAAGTTCGAATATCTCACTGCGAAACGTTTCCAAGTCCTTCATGGTAGTTTTATCTTCCCTGGTTGCCTCGTGATATTCGAAACGTTTAAGGAGAAGGCTTTTG
>JAZFVB010000240.1:0-6484 GCA_036447515.1 Nitrospinota bacterium | reverse complement strand
CAGAAGTTCATGGCGGCCAAAGGCATGCCGATGACGGGCCTTTTACTTGCCGGAGCGATTGTTCTCCTTGTCGCGGGCGGCCTTTCGGTTCTTTTAGGGTACAGAACCAGGCTGGGTTCCCTTTTGCTCATCATATTCATTGTTCCGACGACGCTGATATTCCACACAGATTTCTCAATTAAGGTACAGATGATTATGTTTATGAAGAACGCTTCGATAATGGGCGGCCTTCTGATGGTGCTGGCCTTTGGGCCGGGGGCAATAAGCCTGGATGGTCGCTCCTCCCGCAAATGAAAAAAACGATTGAAAATAAAAAACCCCGGTGGGCCGTTACACCCAACCGGGGTTTGAACGTGTTCTAATTCTAAATCAGTCGTTCCTGTTTCCGCACACGTAGCCTTGGCACGCTCCGTCGAACGCGTCGTGACAATTAAAGCAGGTTTGCGGATTAAGCGGATGGCCCTCTTCGGCCGATTTTACGGACTTGCCGTCTGCCATCAGTATGGCGTCGAATATCGGCTTTCCGTTCTTGATTTCCGTGGTGAACCCTACGCCCAGCTTAGGCAAGAGCAAAATGGAGTTCATCCCGTCGGGATAGCTGCTTGCCCTGGCCTTGTATAGATCCATAACCGCCGGGTTGATCCTGGTTTCATACGCGCCCGGATCGAGTCCGCAGTAAGTATCGACCGTTGCTTGCAGTATTTCATCAAGCCCCAGCGCAATAACGTTCGTTCCGCACGGAGGAAACTGGCCTACCGTTCCTCTGGGCCAGTGTCCCAGAAACCGGCTTTTGCCGATGGTTCCGAAGGCGCCGCAATGGATTCAATGCTGGCCTCGGTTAAATATGGTGAAACCGGCGCGGTGGCAATTTCCATAAGGCCCCAAACAGTGTAAAGTGAGAACGTAATCGCGGCGCTAAGGAAAAACAGAAGCATAATATCATCGTAAAAGACGCACCAATACGACCTTTTTTCACCGCTATCCTGATGTTCATCTGACATAGTTTATCCCCCCTTAACTATTGTATATTAAAATATTTAAAGACAAGTATTACCTATGTAATTGGATACATGAAAAGTTCGCGACGATAAATTCAGAAAAGCCGCCTTTCCGATTTTATTTTTTACCATACTCCCTAGATGCCCTTCAATTGCTTGGCTCATTATATAAACTGAAGGTGAACATAGTATGACTTTTGTCATACCTGCGGCTCTTTGCGGGGCAGGTTAAGGCTTTGAAAAATAATCTGTTAAGGGCTTCTATATATCACTCTAATTAATTGGTAGCGGCGGCGTTATTTTTCCGCTTCGGCCTTTTCCTTTTCGTGCCTGTCAATGATTCCTTTTTGAACGTTGCCGGGCACGATGTCGTAGTGGTCGAATTCTATAGTGTAACTCCCCTCGCCGCCGGTAAGCGATTTCAGGTCCGCCTGGTACATCTGTATCTCGGCCAGCGGTACCTGCGTCACGACTACGGCCATCGGGCCGTCCGTGCCCGAGCTTAATATCTTGCCGCGTCTTCCGGTCATGTCTCCCATTATGTCGCCCATGTTGTCATTGGGAACTATGATCTCCATTTTTACTACCGGTTCCAGGATAACCGGGTTGCATTGTATAAACGCCTTTTTAAGAACTTCCCTGCCGGCGATCTGGAAAGCTATGTCCTTTGAATCGACCGGATGTGTTTTGCCGTCAACCAGCGTTACGCGAAAGTCCGTGGCCTGGCAGCCGGCTATTATTCCCTCGTTCCTCCTGGCCTGCATGCCCTTGTCGACCGACGACCTGAAGACTTGGTCTATTACGCCGCCAACTATTTTGTCCACGAACTCGTAGCCCTCGCCGCGCGGCCTCGGCTCCAGGTTGACGAAGACCTTAGCGAACTGTCCCGCGCCGCCGCTCTGTTTTTTGTGTGTGTATTCCACGGACTTAACGGACTTCGTTACCGTTTCCATGTACGGTATCTTGGGCTGGAAGGTTTCCACCTCCACCTTGCGTCTTCTTTTAAGCCTTTTGAGCATTAGTTTTAAATGCTGGTCGGACATGCCGTGGATTACCAGCTCGCCGGTCTGCTTGCTGTGCTCCATTTTGAAAGTCATGTCGTCGCCTTCAAGCTCTTTTAGCGCGGTGCCGATCTTCTGCTCGTCACTGCGGCTTTTCGGCTGTACGGCCAGAGATACCATCGGCGTGGGAAACTTTATATCGGGCACCTTCACGTCGGTTGCGGCGTCGGTTATCGTATCGCCCGCGCGCATGTCCTCGATCTTGGCAATGCCGATTATGTCGCCGCCCACTCCTTCGGCAATGTCTTTGTGGTCTTTGCCGAACAGCTTAAAGATGGCGCCCACCTTTTCGGTTTTGCCCGTGCGTCGGTTAACGAATTCGCCGTGGGGCGCGATCTTGCCCGAAAGGATGCGTATGTGCGAAACGCGCGTTACAAATTCGTCCGATATCGTTTTGTAAACGAAACCCACGAACCCGCCGTCCGGTTTTATTACTATTTCCTCGTCGCCTTTCATTGCCTTGCGCTCGATGGCGTTGGGCGGCGGCGAAACTTCCGCCAGCGTATCCAGCAGTTCCTTCGTGCCGATCTGTTTTTCCGCCGACAGCGCAACGATGGGGAAGAGATTGCACTCCACCAACGACTTCACAAAAGTCTTTTTAAGTTCTTCCGTGGAAACCTCTTCGCCTTCGAGGTACTTTTCCATCAGCTCCTCGTCGGCCTCTACGATTGCTTCCACTACCTTCGTGCTGGAATCGGCCACTTCGGCCGGCGCGCCCTCACCCGGTTCGAGAACGGAAAAGACCTTGCTGAATTTTTCCGCCGAGCCGTCCGGAACAAGAAAGGGCTGGCATCGTTCGCCGAAGTGATCCTGTATATGCAAAACCGTATCGTCGAAGCTGGTATTTTCGTGATCGAGTTTGGCAACGGCTATCAAGCGCGGCATGCCTATCAGTTCGGCCTCTTTCCACGCGCGGCGGGTGTTAACCTTTATCGTGCCGGCGGGATCGACGCAGATGATGGCAAGCCCCACCGCGCGGATGGCGGTAAGGACCTCGCCTATGGCGTCCGGGCTGCCCGGCACGTCGAGTATGTTGAACTGTTTATCTTTGTATTCAAACGATATCGTCGAAGTGGAAAGCGATTTTTGCGCTTCTTTTTCGTCGGGATCGTAATCGCTTACCGTGTTTTTTTCCTTTACGCTACCCATCTTTCCGATGATACCCGCGTGCTGAAGAAAGGCCTCCACCAGCGCGGTTTTGCCGTTGCCTTCGTGCCCGATGATTGCGATATTGCGAATGTTTGAAATGTCTATTTTGGCCATTCGAATCCCCCTTCATTCCCTTTCAAAAAGGAAGTTTTTTACAATCGAATTTTCCAACTCCAATAAGAAATAAGACATAATCAATGTAATACAGAAGCGGTTATCTGTAAAGGCGGGAACCCCCCGGCACTTTATTTTATTTAGCCGTATGAAGATAATCTTTCAGTGTTAAGCTGGCCTTAGGTATGTTTATCGGGCATTCTTTCCACAAACAGGAGGTGATATGCTAAGGCTTATATTAATTTCGCTGGCTATTATCGCGGCATACTCTTTCTACTACTTCAACCGCATCGATAAAGATGGGGTGGAAGACCTCCGAGACAAGGCGCAGGAAGTCGAAAAGGAATACAAAAAGACCGCCAAGACGTCGGTGGAATCATTCAAGGCAATGAAAAAAGACATCGGCAAGGCGGAAAAACTCTTGGAAAAGCGTTACGATCAGGCGGACGACGCCAACCGGTAACGTGACAGTTTATTTACTAAGGGGCGTGACTTTGCATATCGCAGACCTGACCCCTTACCCGCTTCTTTTCCCTAACGTCTAACCGACAATAACCTTCAGCATTTCCATTTCTTTACGCAATATGGTGTTTACTACTTTGCCGAGTCCCATATTTTTCTTTGATGCCTTCTTGATAAAAAATTCTTTCACTTCTTTATCAAGGTATATGGGGATTTCGAGCTTTGCCGGTGGTCTATAGAACTTCCCCTGTTTTGCCTTTGAAAAGTCGTATTCCTTTTTCATGGTATTATCTTATCATTTTCAAATATTGTTTTTCTTCATATTTCGTTGCTTTCCTTGCAGAAATAATTCTTACAGATTCCTTACGCCTAATTTTTCTGTACGTATGAATGACCACTAAAATACTTCCTTCCAATGATTGTCCCATGGTTATCCATCTATCCTCATCATCAGAATGATCTTCGTCATATAGGGTCAGCATATATTTGTCGCTAAAGACATAACACGCGTCAAAAAAAGTTGCCTTATGTTTCCTCCTGTTTATCTTTTCCTTTTCAGGGTCCCATTCAAATATCACTAATTAATCCTTAACAGATGTTCAATATGATTAAACCACGCTTTGTTGCATTATTCTATTTTGAAGCCTTCTCCAAAATTTTTTATTTCTTTGTCCATCAATCCGTAGAGTTTGTAGTCGAGGTCGTCTATCAGTTTATCGGTTACGTCCAATTAGCATTACTCTGGCGGCAGCGATATCTTTCCGAGTATCGCCCCGCGTCTGGCGCCCGTTACCCTCGGCAGGTTGCCGGGCAGGCCTTTAATCGTGCGGCGCGCCAGAACCGCCATCAGCGCGGCCTCAACCTCTTTTACGCCGATGCCGAATTTATCTGAAAGGAACACCCGGCACTTCCCGGCCAGCCGCCCTTCGAGTTCGCCAACGATTGCCCCGTTGAATGCGCCGCCGCCGCATAGAATCCATTTCGCCTTTTTGAACCGCATAAACTTCGCCGCCTGTCGCGCCGCCGATTCAGCCGTCAAGGCGCATAGGGTGCGAAGGAAATCTTCATTGGATATTTTTGGAAAACGTTTTAGCAGTTCGCAAAAATATTCGACGCCGAACAGTTCGCGCCCCGTGCTTTTGGGCGGCTTTTGGGCGTAGTAGGGGAACCGCAGGCAAAATTTCAGCATCTGTTCATTCACTTTTCCCTTAAGCGCCGTTTTGCCGCCAGCGTCGAACTTCCGTCGTCCCTTTGAAAAGCGGGTCACCGCGAGGTCTATAAGCGAATTTCCCGGGCCGGTGTCGAATCCGGTTACTTTTTCGACGCCCCCGCCTTTTGGAAGCCACGTGAGGTTGCTTATGCCCCCGATATTATGGACGATTCGGTCTTCCTTTTTACTCGCGAAGATCGCGTGGTGCGCGATTGGGGCAAGGGGCGCGCCCTGGCCTCCGGCGGCGATATCGGCGGGGCGGAAATCGCTTACCGTAATGCATCCGGTGATGGCGGCGATCTCCGCGCCTTCGCCTATCTGAAGCGTGGACGACGGCTGGCCTTTTTTAGATACCGGCTGGTGGCGGATCGTCTGCCCATGCGAGCCGATAAAGGCCACGGCTTCAATGGGGAACTTTATCTTTTTGCAAAACGCGACGGCGGAGTTGGCAAAAAACTTTCCGATTTCGACGTTAAGGCGGCAGACGAGTTCCACATGCCCGTCGGGCCGCGAACTTTTTGCAATATCGTTCCGCATTTTTTTGGGGTAGGCGGCAAAACCCGAAGCGAGGCACGCTATCGATTTACCCTCGAACCGCACAAGCGCCGCGTCCACCCCGTCGCCCGACGTGCCGGACATAAGCCCCATTCCAATTACAACCCCCATAACGGGGATAGATTAACACGTTGAAGCGCCGAAGCGCCTATTGGCGGCGCGGATAATTATGTCTGCAACACCACTAATGTGACAGGCGGGGGGTGTTACTTTGCGTCCTCTACACAACCGAGGCGGCGATACCTGCCGCCTTATGGCGGCGCTACTGGAAAAGACGTAGCATCGCTACGTCTCTACGAGGAACATAGGGCGACAAAAAGCTATCGCAAGAAACTTCGTCGGGGAATAATCAAACTGGAGGCGCGTACGGCTTTTCCGGTAGGTGCATGCGTCCCGCTTGCACTACAGCCGAGACGGGGCTGCCTGCCTACCCGCAGGGTGGTAGCTACCGGGGAGGGGCTAGACGGAGTGACCGTAAGCGGATTCCTTTTCTTCCATAACGTCCCCTACTGGGACGGGCATTGAGGTTTGGGCAGATGTCTTCCTTGCGGCTTTAACGGCCCTGAATACCATGGCGGAAATGGCGAACATCAAAAGCGCGTTCACAACGAAGACCCAGTTCCCCGCGCTGTTTTCGTGCAGGAGGATGAGGCTGGAGCCGGTAATCGGCAGGTGCAGTAAGTAACCGGTGTTGAAAAAGAAATTTATCATGTACGCGGTTCCCCGCACGACGGAAATCGCGCCGATTACTGTGGAGGTTATTCTCATCCCCGCCCATATGAAATGGGTAAAAAGGACAAGGTGTACGGTATGCCTTATGAATTGGGTATCCTGGCACCCCGCGCATGAGACGTAATCGTAAACAAGGAAGATGATCGCAAGCTTTATGAAGAAATAGGCTACCGCCGCCTGCCTGAATTCCTTCTTTGCGGGCA
>JAZFVB010000239.1:0-3472 GCA_036447515.1 Nitrospinota bacterium | reverse complement strand
GCCCGTTCGCAAAAACCGCAAAACCGCATGAACCCCGAACCGTATCGCCAGCATAAGCATGAAACTTAATATGAAGTAAAGGAAGAAAAACGACCGCTTGTACTCATACGCGTTAGTCAGGAATATGAACGTGCCCGTAATGAAGGCGCCCGCAACGTGAACCTTGAATATATCCTGCACGATATTGAAGAACGTCGCTGTGCGCCCGAAGTCGTACGTATTCAGGTAAGAAAGGAGGAAAAGCCATAGCGGTATTATGAGCCATAGTATCCGCTCCAAATTTTCCACTTGGTAATCGGTAGTCATCGGTATCTGCAGGTAGTCTTCAAGCAGATAATTCATTATCACAGGAAAATACGTGGCGTCGCGTATGTAGTATGCGGTGTAAAAGGCAACGAAAATTGCGCCCACATCCAGAATACGGACGAAGTCCAGGACACCTCTATCGTAACTCCTTGCCATAACGCGCATTCTACCATTTATATCGGCATTTTATTAACCTATATTAATGGTCATCGGCAAAAATACGTTTTTTACCGTGCTTTCGCGGCCCCCCATAAATAAGCGTCGTTCAAGTGAGAAAATATTTTTTAATTATTTTTTCAATCAGGGCTTGATTTTTCCCGAAAAGGTGTTAAAAAATCATTAGCACTCTTGAGGGGTGAGTGCTTATAATGTATAACCCTTTGGATTGTAGTTATTTATCGGTTTAAGCGGCCTTGATGGCTGTAGAAGTAATAAACGGGAAATGGCGTGCCATTCCCGCATTTAAGCAAAGTTTAACTTTTTAGGAGGAATTCAGTTAATGACGGTAAAAATCAAACCTTTAAGTGATCGCGTTCTGGTACGACCCCTGGAGGAAAAGGAAATAAAAAAAGGGGGAATCATCATTCCCGAAACAGCCAAGGAAAAGCCACAGGAAGGCGAAATTGTCGCGGTAGGTCCCGGAAAGATCGGCGACGACGGCAAGCCTCTGCCCATGTCCGTGAAAAAGGGCGACAAGGTTATGTACAGCAAATACGCCGGTACTGAATTCAGGATTAACGACGTCGAGCACCTCCTAATGAGGGAAGACGACATACTTGGAATTTTAGGTTAATGGTTGGAACAAGTTCAATATATAAGGAGTCGAAATGACAGCTAAAAAACTGATTTTTAATGAGGCCGCAAGGGCCAAAATCTTAAGCGGTGTTAACCAGATCGCCAACGCCGTAAAGATCACCCTTGGGCCCAAGGGGCGCAACGTTATTCTGGACAAAAAGTTCGGCGCTCCGCTGGTTACAAAAGACGGCGTTACCGTTGCAAAGGAAGTTGAACTCGAAGACCCTTTTGAAAACATGGGCGCCCAGATGCTGAACGAGGTGGCCAGTAAAACCTCCGACGTGGCCGGCGACGGCACAACTACCGCAACCATTCTGGCACAGGCCATATTCCGCGAGGGAATCAAGAACATCACCGCGGGCGCAAACCCGATGGACGTAAAGCGCGGCATAGACAAGGCCGTTGAAAAAGTCGTGGCTAAACTCCAAAAGCTTTCCAAGCCGACGAAAGAGAAAAAGGAAATCGCACAGGTAGGCTCGATCTCGGCAAACAACGACGAGACAATCGGCATGTTGATATCGGAAGCTATGGAAAAGGTCGGCAAGGACGGCGTTATCACCGTCGAAGAGGCCAAGGGGATGGAAACCTCCCTCGAAGTCGTTGAAGGAATGCAGTTCGACCGCGGTTACCTCTCCCCATATTTCGTAACCGATGCCGAACGCATGGAGTGCGTCATGGAAGACCCGGCCATACTCCTGCATGAAAAGAAAATCACGAACCTCAAGGACCTCCTGCCGCTTCTCGAAAAGGTAGCCAAGATGGGCAAACCGCTTTTGATTATCGCAGAAGAGGTTGAAGGCGAGGCGCTGGCCACCCTGGTTGTCAACAAGATTCGCGGAACACTTAACTGCTCAACGGTAAAAGCCCCGGGCTTCGGCGACCGCCGCAAGGAAATGCTTAACGACATAGCCGTCCTCACAGGCGGAAATGTAATTTCCGAAGACCTCGGCGTAAAGCTCGAAAGCATAGAGCTTTCCGACCTCGGCACCGCAAAGAGGGTGATTATCGACAAGGAAAACACCACGATAATAGAGGGCAAAGGCTCCTCGAAGGACATCTCCGCCAGGGTAAAGCAGATACGCAACCAGGTTGAAGAAACCACATCCGATTACGACCGCGAAAAATTACAGGAACGCCTTGCCAAACTGGTGGGCGGCGTGGCCGTCATTAACGTCGGCGCGGCCACCGAAATCGAAATGAAGGAAAAGAAGGCGCGCGTCGAGGACGCACTGCACGCCACACGCGCCGCGGTTGAAGAAGGCATCGTCGCCGGAGGCGGTGTCGCGTTTCTGCGCAGTATCGATGCCTTGAGCAAGGTGGAGACGGATAATCATGACCAGACGTTAGGCGTGGCAATTATCAAACGCGCGCTCGAAGAACCCGCAAGGCAGATAGCCGCCAACGCGGGACACGAGGCGTCCGTTGTTGTCCAAAGGATCAAGTCCGAAAAGGGCGAAGTGGGATTCAACGCCCAATCCGAAAAGTACGTCGATATGGTCAAGGCGGGCATCATAGACCCCACAAAGGTTGCCCGCACAGCGTTGCAGAACGCCGCAAGCGTGGCGGGACTAATGCTCACGACCGAATGCCTCATTTCCGAAATTGAGGATGACAAGAAGGATATGCCAATGCCGAGCGGCGGCATGGGCGGTATGGGAGGCATGGGCGGAATGATGTAACAGTCGCCAAAGGCCGCGATATCGGTTAGACTTAACGCCCCGGCCCCCAAAAGGCCGGGGTTTTTTTATTTGCTAAAGCGCATGATAAGTTAGTTTACGAGAGGTTTTTTGATGACAGCTTCCGCCGCGATTAGACCAATGGTCGGGTTGATGGTTCTTGCAATAGCCCTCGTGCTGGCGGCCGGGTGCTCTACCAAACGGGTAAACCTTAAAGATCCGAACCGGATAACCAAGGAAAAGATCACACTTCTGAAAAATAGGGTTACAACAAAAAAAGAGGTGGAGGCGATCTTCGGGCCACCGCTGGACATAATACCCATAGATGATGGTGAGACGTACTTCTACAAGGACTTCAACTTAGGCCTGCTGTGGATAGCCTTCGACGCGAAAGGCGTCGTGGTGGAATTTAAATCCGACTATTGATATCCTTCTTGCATGGAGATCGAAAAGCTTTTGAAGGACAAGCGGGAAGAGATTCTAAGACTTGCCGCAAAACACGGCGCGCATAAAGTGCGCGTGTTCGGCTCAGCCGTGCGCGGCGAATCCGGCCCCGAAAGCGACATCGATTTCCTCGTCGATATGGAACCCGGAAGAAGCCTGCTGGACCATGTAGCGTTTACGCAAGACCTTGAAGAACTTTTAGGAGTCGAAGTGGATGTGGTGACGGAAAATGGGTTGCATTGGTACATAAA
>JAZFVB010000238.1:0-2782 GCA_036447515.1 Nitrospinota bacterium | reverse complement strand
TGTTCCATGTATGAAGACAGATTTTGTAGCAAACATACTAATTGAAACTTAATAAATATAATTCACTTCTAATTCTAAGAGTTGAATATGAAAAGTTACGACCATATGAGCCACTATTCGTTATCAGCCTGAATCGGCGCTACCTTCCTCTTGAACGTCTTGTTTAGCGCAACGAATACTATTATGGCCGCGCCCCACTGGAATAAACTTGTTCCGAGACCCGAAACGGCGAACGGGTTCCACCACTCCGGCTTTTGCACGGCGTTATACAACCACCATCCCATCAGCAGTACAAACTCCAGCGGAATCACATACCTGATTACGAAATCGAACCACTTGTGAACCTTCATGTCCGTTTTGGAGGTAAGGAGTTCGTCGTGGAACTTCGTCGTCCCGTAGCGGATGACGAGGAAGCAAACCATCATCCCGGAAATTATCAGCCCCTGCCCCCACACGGCGTCCTGGTTGTCCAAAAAGTCGAGGCTCAACGCCGATGGAAGGCCCAAAATGAACGACACGCCGATTACGATAACGACGGCCCGATGGCGCGTCAGTCCGAAATCCATGAACATCCTTGTCGGAAGTTCCACCAGCGATATAAGACTGCTTAATCCGGCGAAAATCAGCGAAAGGAAAAAGAGCGATCCGAACAGCGACCCGAAAGGCATCTTGGCGAAAAGTTCCGGCAACCAAAAGAACGTAAGGCCCACCGAACCCGCCTGCAACGCTTCGGTTGCCTTATCGACCGGCAAAAAGGCGAAGACCGTCGGGATGACCGCAAGGGCGGCGATGATCGACGCTATGTTGTTTCCCACGGCAGTCGCCACGGAGTGCGCTACTACGTTTTCCTTTTTCTTTACGTAAACGGCGTAGGTGAGGAAAAGGCCGAACCCCGCGCCGGTGGACCACGCCGACTGCGCCAGCGCCTCTATCCACGTAGTGT
Source organism: Nitrospinota bacterium (assembly GCA_036447515.1). Classification (GTDB taxonomy): domain Bacteria; phylum Nitrospinota_A; class UBA7883; order JACRGQ01; family JACRGQ01; genus JAZFVB01. Next base: position 1,839 of record JAZFVB010000238.1, on the reverse strand, counting down.
GTTTTGCCAGGTACTCCCATCGCGGAATGAACAGGTACTTAACGCCTTCAAACGCTCCATCAAGCGTGAGGGCGCGAATAGCGGCGAGGATAAGGAGGACGAATAGCATCGGTATCAACACCATGTTCATCTTTTCTATGCCCTTCACGCCGCCCCTGTAAACTATCGCCCCGCAGATAAGGAGCGGTATGAACTGATAAAGGGGCGTTACGTTCGAGGTGGCGAATTCCAAAAAGACTTCCTTGCTCTGCCCCGGCTCCATCGCCAAGAAATGTCCGCCGACGCCGAGAAACAGGTAATAGAAACACCACCCGACTATGACGGCGTAATAGAACATGACCGCGCTTGCCACCAAGGCGATAAACGCGCCCATCCATGCGTGGTTTTTTACGTCGAAGTTCGCGAACGTCCCGACGACTCCTTCGCGTGTTTTCCTGCCGAGTGAATATTCGGCGATTATCAGCGGAATCGACCAGAGGAAAAGGAATATCAGCCACGGAACCAGAAATGCGCCGCCGCCGTGTTCCGCCGCAAGCCGGGGAAAACGCCATATGTTGCCAACGCCTATCGCGCAACCGAGCGAAGCCGCCAAAAGCCCCCACCTTGACGAGAAATATTCCCTTGCCGGTTTTTGACCTTCCATAAACTCGATCAAGCGTTGAAGCCGAATTCCTCCAAAAACCTCGTCGTTATATTACCGTCCCGGAACTCTTCGGAATGGAGTATGCGCGAAAGGAGCGGAACGGTGGTCTTTACCCCGTCTATGTGCAACTCTCCCAACGCCCTTTTCATGCGCGCGATAGCCTCGTGCCTGTCCGAAGCGTGTACGATGATTTTTGCAATAAGAGAATCGTAGTGGGGCGATATCACGCATCCCGCGTAGATGGCGCTGTCCACCCTTACCCCCGGGCCGCCGGGCAAAAATACCTCCGCCAGCGTGCCGGAGGAAGGGGCGAACGTTTCGGGATCTTCGGCGTTCACCCTGCATTCGATGCTGTGTCCGATGTGTTTGACGGCTGACTGCGTGATACTCAGCTTTTGGCCGGAGGCGATCAGTATCTGTTCCTTGATGATGTCTATTCCGGTTATCATTTCGGTTACCGGATGCTCCACTTGTATACGCGTGTTCATTTCCATGAAGTAGAATTTGTGGTCTTCGTCCAGCAGGAACTCCACGGTTCCGGCCGACGTGTAACCGATTTTTTTTACGAGCTTGAGCGCCGCTTCGCCCATCTTCCTGCGCAGTTTTTCGTTGATGGAAGGCGAGGGCGATTCCTCTATCAGTTTCTGGTGGCGCCTTTGTATGGAGCAGTCCCTTTCGAAAAGCTGAATCTGGTTGCCGTGGTTGTCGCCAAGTATCTGTACCTCAATATGGCGTGGGGAATGGATATATTTTTCCATGTAAACTTCCCTGTTGCCGAATGCGGCCGCGGATTCGGCCTGGGCCATTTTGAGCGAATTCGCCAGTTCATTTTCTTCGTGGACGATGCGCATCCCGCGCCCGCCCCCACCGGCGGTAGCCTTTAATATTATTGGATAGCCGATCTTTTTGGCCGTTTTGCGCGCCGCTTTATCGCTGTTAATCGCGCCTTCGCTTCCCGAAACCACGGGCAAGCCCGCCTTAATGGCCGCCTCCCTTGCCTTGCTCTTGTGTCCCATCAGCCGGATGTTCTCCACCGACGGGCCGATGAAAGTTATCCTGCAAGACTTGCACACCTCGGCAAACCCGGCGTTTTCGGCCAGGAAGCCGTAGCCGGGATGGACGGCGTCGCAATCCGTTACCTCGGCGGCGGAAATGAGCGCCGGAATATTGAGGTAACTTTTTGTCGCCTCGGCGGG
>JAZFVB010000237.1:0-2505 GCA_036447515.1 Nitrospinota bacterium | reverse complement strand
CTCATGAAGGTCGGCGGTTTCGAGATAGCGGGACTAACGGGCCTGATTCTGGGTGCGGCAAAAAGGCGCGTGCCCGTCGTTGTGGACGGATTTATATCGACAGCGGCGGCGGCCGTCGCTATAAAAGCCCAGCCGAACGTGCGCGAAAAACTCTTTTTCGCCCACACGTCGCAAGAGCGCGGCCACGCGGCCGTTATTGAAAAGTTGGGCGTAAAACCGATAGTCGATCTCGGCATGAGGCTTGGCGAGGGAACCGGAGCGGCCATTGCCATCCCTATTATCGAAGGGGCGGTAAAGATTTATAACGATATGGCGACCTTCCAAAGCGCTGGGGTTTCGGAAGAACTTTGAATTGTTACACCTTGAAACTTGTTGTTGACTCCATCCGGTACGGGCATATAATCATGCTGAACAGTGACCACTGCCCTTCGATAAGGGCTGGCAGGGAAAACGGTTGAATTCCGTTGCGGACCCGCCGCTGTAGCCGGGGACGAAAGCCGCATCAGGCCACTGGCCCTCACGGGTTGGGAAGGCGCGGCTAGTAGGACGATCCGGAAGCCAGAAAACCTGCCGGGACTGTTAAAGATAGTCATTAACTCGCGGAGAGGTTAACTATCGTGATGGCCGCTTTAAAAGATATTTTCTTAAAAGTTAACTGCGCGCGTAAGCGCCCGCGCTGTCGTCTTTTCTTCCTCCACATGGAACGCCGCCGATGAAGGCCACCTGCCCAACGATTGTGGTGGCCTCAACGTCCAGCGGCGCGGGAAAAACCTCCGTTTCACTTGCGCTAACGGGCGCCCTTAAAAGGAGGGGGCTGAAAGTCCAAACCTTCAAGGTAGGGCCCGATTTTCTCGACCCCACCTACCTTGCCGCCGCAACGGGCAGGGACTGTTTCAACCTCGACGGCTGGATGGCGGGGAAGGAATACGTCTTGAACCTTTTTGCTAACGAAACGGCCAACGCCGACATTGCGGTTATCGAGGGCGTAATGGGCCTTTTCGACGGCGCAGATTCCGCCACATCCGAAGGAAGCACGGCCGAGATCGCATCGTGGCTTAACGCCCCCGTGCTACTTACGGTAAACGCGCGGGGCATGGCGCGCAGCATCGCCGCTATGGTTAAAGGTTTTTGCACCTTCGAGGAGGGCGTTAACGTTGCCGGCGTTATCGCAAACCACGCGGGATCGGAAAGGCACCGCCAATGGCTTTCGGATTCGCTTTTGTCTTCGTCTCTTCCACCTTTACTTGGCGCGATACCGAAAAACGCTTTCCCGGAACTGAAAAGCAGGCATTTGGGGCTTATGACCGCCGATATCAGCGCGGGAAGAAAAAACTTTAATTCGGAAATACTGGAAAGGTTCGCGGATGTTTTTGAGGAAAATGTTTCTGTAGATGAAATTATTAAACTGGCGAAATCCGCCCCCGCCATTGATATTAAAAATGTCTCTACTTCTAGCGCACAAATTTCCAGCGCTCAAAAAGACAAAAAAATCCGGCTGGGCCTTGCGTTCGACGGGGCGTTCCATTTTTATTATCCCGACAACCTTAAGGCGCTGGAAAGACTTGGCTGCGAAATCGTAAACTTTTCTCCCGTAAGCGATAAAAAACTTCCGGACGATCTAAACGGCGTATATTTCGGCGGCGGATACCCTGAAGAGTTCGCGGCCCAACTTTCCGCAAACGAGTCGATGATGGAAGATATTCGCAAGTTTGCCGAATCGGGCAGGCCCGTTTACGCCGAATGTGGCGGGCTAGTGTATCTGTCCGAAGGGCTGGAAACGCTCGACGGCACAAATTATAAAATGGCAGGAGTACTTCCTTCGGGGGTGAAGATGCGAAAGAACTTCAAAAACCTCGGTTACGTGGAGGCCACAATTACGGGCGATACAATCTTGGGCCGCCGGGGCGAAAAGCTCAGAGGCCACAGGTTCCATTACTCGGAGTTGACGCGGGACCCGTCGAAATCATCAGGATGGAATACCGTCTATTCGCTTAGCCGCCGAAGGTCGAAAGAACTCATTTCCGAGGGGTACCAGCGCAAAGGCGTTCTGGCAAGTTACGTTCACACTCACATCGCTTCAAGGCCGCAGGCGCTGAAAAGTTTCGTAGAAAGTTGCGCAGGAAAATGAAGCCGCAAGGAAAAGGAAAAAGAAAAGGGGAAAGACCCTTGGTTTACGGCCTTTACGAATCGCCGCTTAAAGGCGAAGAAATAGAAGCGATGTCGTTTGACTCCATAGACGCCGAGGCGGGAGATCACGGTTTTTCAGCGGACGAATGGGTGGTGGTGAAGAGGATGATCCATACCACGGCGGATTTTGCGTTGATGAACGATGTGAAGTTTTCCGCAGATGGCATAGACTCTGCCGTCGCGGCCTTTTATAACGCAAGCCCGATTTACGTCGATTCGAACATGATACGTTCCGGCATTTCCCAAAAAAGGCTTCAATCCGTAAACCCCGCATACTCCAAAGAAAGCGTAAGGTGCCATGTTGCGGATGAGGACGTT
>JAZFVB010000236.1:0-3247 GCA_036447515.1 Nitrospinota bacterium | reverse complement strand
TGATCCAAATTATTTCCGTAATATTATATGTTAAAAGAACTTATCTCCAGCACAAATTGAACGTATAATCCGCACAGGTGCAGTATTATTTACCGGTGAATATTTCCAGGGCCTTTCTTGCGACAGCCTTTCTTGTACTGTTCGGTGCGGACTATTCGGAAGCGCAAAAACAAATAATCGAAAGCAGGGGAAAAGAAGAAATTCGCTTTAAATACTTGCTGGCCAAATCGATAAAACCTCCTCTCACCAATCTGAGCAGGAATAAGATATTGACTCTTTCCTTCCCCGCTATTGAAGGCGTTATAAAAGTAAAGGTCAAGATGACTGTCAAGGCCGGCGGGATGGAAAGAACCGTTGTGAGGTCGGCGACGATGCGTCCGGCGCGGGGGCAAAGGGAAGTGCGATTCGACTTCACGTCCGATCCCGCGTGGAACGGCATTGGCAGCGAAATAACGCTGGAACTCTCCGGAACCGATGCCGGCGTTGTTATGCCAGAAATTTCCGTCGAACCCCCGGCGGTATCGAAAAGGTTGTCGATTTTCCTTGAGACGTGGATGCGCCCCATCGAATTGCGCGGACTGGCTGTAAACGTTTTGTATTGGCCGGATTTTTTGGGAATCCCGGCGGCGGTTGCCGTTGGATCGCTGTGGTTATTAGGCGGCCTGGGTATCGTCGTATTTAAAAGATTCAAGGGTCGCCAAGCCGCAAATGCAGTCTTTGTCTGGTCTATTCTTATATGGGTGGCGCTGGATGGATCCCTTTTGCTTAGCCGCGCGCTGTCTTTACCGAGACTGATGGAAATGAAAGGGCGCCTGTCGGATACCGTGGGAATCTGGCCGGGTCAGGTTGACGGCATAAAGGGGATGTTAAAAAGGCGCGGCGTTTCGCGGCTGGGTGTGGTCGGCGGAAATTACGAAGACATTTACTTTCGGTTTGCGCTTTTGCCAGTAAGAGTCAATAAAAATTTTAAAAACGAACGCACACTGCTGGCAATCATGGATCCGGATATGAAAATAGAAGACGCCGAACTTCTATTTAACGGCGAAGTGATTTTACGGAATGTGGAAATACTTGATTCCGTCGGTCCCGTAGCTCTGGTCAGGGGCGATTAGACGTGAAGGGATGGCTTGCCGTTATCCTGATCGTTGCTGTTGGGTACTTCTCGGTTCGACCGTTAAAACTGAAAGCGGGAGCGCTGGAAAAAGTCGCCCTCGGGTGGCTCGTTGGAAGCGGCATCTTAACCTTTGTTCTTTTCTGGGTAGGGATATCGGGCGTATTTGCTTTGTTCTACGTCGTGTTTTGCTTAGTCCTTTTGAAATTCATTATCAAAAGCTCTCCCCTGCAGACAGCGTCGTTCACCGCCGCATCTTCTAAAAACGGCGCGAACGACCTGCCCCTTGGGCGGTTTTCCAAGTTCATACCGATACTATGGATCCTGTTATCGATACATCTTTTTTACGCAATTTTCTCCGTTTTTCTTTTGACTACACAATATTGGGATTCCGTCCATTTCTGGCACCTTAAAGCAAGGTTTTTCATGGAAGAGGGCTCGCTGGGACTTGCGGGCGACCCCTCGTGGATTCTTGGCGGGGTAAAGCCGCATTACCCCCTTCACTTGCCCATCCTAAAGGCCTTTATCTGCCGCGTTGCCGGGGGATGGAGCAATGCATGGGCGTTAGGGACGGACGTGATCGGGTTCGTCAGTTTTTTGATAATCGCCTACAGGTGGCTGTCGTCGTTTCACGGACGCCGGGCGGCAACGGTTGCGGTTTACATTGCCGCCTCGCTGCCCTTTATCGGGATACATCTTTCAGCCGGCTATGCCGATTTGACGTTGGCCCTTTACCTGGCCGCTTCCGTCATCTATTGGGATAGGTGGAGAAGGGGAGAGGGGAAAGGTTACTTTGTGCTGAGTTCATTCCTTATCGCATGCGCGGCGTGGACCAAAAACGACGCTTTTATCCTTTACTTACCAATAATGCTTATTGCGACTTTCATCGTTGCAAGATGGAAAAGCGCCGCAGCCTACTTTGGCATTTCCATTCTTTTCCTTTTTCCGTGGATCGTTTTCAAGATAACGATGGGACTGGATTACTCTCCCAATCCCGGCAATCAGTTGCTGGCGTTTCATCCGGAGGCTGTATCTTTGTTCAGCGACGCCTTCTTCACATACGGCGGTTTCGGCATTTTCTGGATTCTTTTTTTACCGCTTCTTTTTTACCGGCCAAAGGCCGGTTCATCCTTTTCGATTTGGACCTTAAGCTTAAGCTTCCTGGCCGTTATCTTGGCCCTGTTTACCTTTACGCAAGCCTACGAATACCTGGAAAACAATATGACTTTCCAAAGGAGCCTCTTGCAGGTTTTTCCGCTTTTCGTGGTCGCTTCGATGGCCAGGGTATGCGACCTGCTTGCCGAAAGGAAATGACCTTATACGATCCGGCTTATCATTAGCCGATGGGCGCCGATCCGCCGGGTGCGGCAAGGTTATGCGCCGTTCGTTTTCAGGTTACAATAGCCGGGATGAAGGCAAGGCGCATACTGATTGTTGACGACGAGACCAACATACTCGATTCCCTTAGAGACATCCTTAACGATGAGGGATATTCGGTTTCCACCGCCGAGAATGGCGACGACGCCCTGGCCCTTTTGCAGGAACGCCCGTTTGATCTCGTATTGCTGGATATCTGGCTTCCGGGGAGGCGCGACGGACTGCAGACCTTAAGGGAAATAAGGAAACGAAACATCAACGCGGAAGTGATAATGATATCCGGCCACGGCTCCATAGACACCGCCGTAAAAGCCACAAAGCTGGGCGCATATAATTTTATTGAAAAGCCGCTTTCGTTGGATCACGTTCTGGAAACGATAGAAGCCGCCCTTAAAAGCCGGCATCTAAAAGGAGACGACGAACAGGGCGACAGCATGTTCAGATACATCGGCGCATGTCCCGCGATGATTGATGTCAAAAAGGCGGTAGAAAAGGGCGCGTCTTCCGATGACCCGTTGCTGGTAATCGGCGAGATGGGTACGGGCAAGGAGTATATTGCGCGTTATATCCATGCAAAGGGCAAAAGGAAAAACGATCCGTTCATAAAAGTTTCGTGCAGGAATCTTTCACCGGCCGCATTTGAAAGGCTTTTCGGGCCGCTGGAAGAGGATTCTTCATCCAAGGGTTCGCCCTTTTCAATCCTTTCCGGCACCGTTTTCCTGAAGGATCCGCATTTTCTGAAGAAAAAAATGCAGGAAA
>JAZFVB010000235.1:0-2936 GCA_036447515.1 Nitrospinota bacterium | reverse complement strand
GGAACGGATATTAAATACGATAATCGACCGCATTGACAAAAAAGAAATTTCCAGCACGAGGTTCAACTTTGAATCCGGAATGTCGCGCGAACAAAAATACTCAAAGGCGCTTGAATGGTGGGGCGACTATCGCTTCCATCTCAACTTTGCCGTTCGCTCGCCCGATCTGCTAAATGAAATGCTGGGCAATTCCCTCGATCCCGATACGATGAAACTGCTGTACAGCGCGCAGAAGGCGGGGATTCCATTCTTTATAAACCCCTACTACCTGTCGCTCCTCCACGTAAGGGTTCCATACTTTGCCATCGGGGCCGACCTGGCAATCAGGGATTACATCATATACAGCAAGTGCCTTATCGACGAGTTCGGGCATCTTGTCGCATGGGAAAAGGAGGACGAGGTTGAACCCGGCAAGCCCAACGCCGCGGGATGGCTTTTGCCGACCAGTAACAACGTGCATCGGCGTTATCCCGAAGTCGCCATCCTGATTCCCGATACCGTTGGCCGGGCGTGCGGTGGGCTGTGCTCCTCATGCCAGCGCATGTTCGATTTCCAAAAAGGCAACCTTAATTTCAATCTTGATAAACTTGCGCCCAAAGAAACGTGGGCGGAAAAGCTGGAACGGTTGATGGAATATTTTGAAAACGATTCGCAGCTAAGGGATATTCTGATTACCGGCGGAGACGCATTAATGAGCTCGGACAGTTCCCTCAAAAAAATTCTGGACGCCATTTATAAAATGGCAGTCCGCAAGATAGAGGCGAATAAATCGAGGAAAGACGGCGCAAAATATGCCGAACTGGTGCGCGTGCGGCTGGGAACGCGCCTTCCCGTATATATCCCGCAAAGGATTACAAACGATATCGTAAAGATACTGGCGGAGTTCAAGTCCAGGGCTTCTAAAATAGGGATTAAGCAATTCGTGGTGCAAACCCATTTCATATCGCCTATGGAAGCAACGCCGGAAGCCCGCGAGGGAATTGGAAAACTCATATCCGCGGGGTGGACGGTAACGAACCAGCATGTATTGATAGCGTCTTCATCGCGCAGGGGCCATACCGCCAGGCTCCGGCAGGTTTTGAATGAAATCGGCGTGCTTAGCTATTACACTTTTTCTGTTAAGGGGTACATGGAAAACCAGTACAGTTTCGCCACAAACGCCCGCGCCGTGCAGGAGCAGATGGAAGAAAAAGTTTTCGGCTTATTCCCCGAAAAGTACCATGAAAGAATCAACCGTTTCCCGCAAGAAGCAAAGATGATGGTGCAGAATATCAAGGAGGTGCTTAAATCGGCCGACGTGCCGTTCCTTGCCACGGACCGGAATGTACTTAACCTGCCCGGCGTCGGCAAGAGCCTGACTTTCCGCGCGATTGGCATCACGCGTTACGGCCGCCGCATCCTGGAATTCGATCATGACGCCACAAGGTCTCACAGCCCGATAATAAACAAGATGGGCAAGGTAGTAATCATTGAATCTAAATCGATAAGCGAATATTTGCGGCACCTTAACGATATCGGCGAAGATATTTCGGAATACGAATCTATCTGGGGTTATTCGCTTGGCGAAACGGAACCACGTATGCCATTATATGAGTACCCGGGCTATGATTATAAAGTTACCAAAGAGATTACGAACCTTGTGATTGAATAATGTTGAATGATATGGAACAGGCCGCTAAAAAATACCATCTCCTTACCTTCGGGTGCCAGATGAACAAGTACGACAGCGAGCGCATCGAAAGCGTTCTTTTGGACGGCGGGTTCCTAAGCGCCGCCGATTTGCAAGATGCGGACGTGATCGTCCTCAACACATGCTCGATACGCGAAAAAGCCGAGCAAAAAGTTTTTTCGAAACTAGGCAGGCTCGCGGCGCTGAAAAAGAAAAACAGGAATCTCCTGATCGCCTTGGGCGGGTGCATGGCGACTTTGCGCAAGGAAAATATCTTCCGCCGCGCGCCGAGCGTGGACATCCTCTTCGGGCCCGATTCGTTTAACGCCCTGCCCCGCCTCATCGAAGACCGCCGCATTACGGGCGAAAGGCAGGTCGACGTAAGCTTCGACAAGGGGACGCAATGGGACGCACCGCCTCCGTCTGTAAGGCCGGGAAAGGTTACAGCGTGGGTGGGTATCATGAAGGGATGCGACAACCGTTGCACCTACTGCGTGGTGCCCGACACGCGCGGGCCGGAAGTAAGCCGGACGCCGGAGTCGATACTCGATGAAGTGGAAGACATCGCCGGACGCGGCTTTAAGGAGATAAATCTTTTGGGGCAAAACGTAAACTCCTACGGCAAAGGGCTTGGGCGCGGCATAAACTTCCCGAAGCTTCTCAGGATGGTCGGCGAAGTGGACGGTATAAAACGCATCAGGTTCATAACTTCGCACCCGAAAGATCTCAGCGACGAACTGATAGAGGTCATGGCGACGGTTGGTAAGGTTTGCCCTTCGCTTCATCTGCCCTTGCAGGCCGGTTCGGACAGAATCCTTAAAATGATGAATCGGAAATACACGGCAAAAGAATATTTGAACAAGATCGATAAATTAAATGCCGCCGTGCCGGGAATCGCCATTTCGACGGACATAATGGTCGGCTTCCCCACTGAAACTGAAAAAGAGTTTGAAGAGACGCTTAACATTATGGAGAAAGCGCGGTTCGACTCACTTTACCTTTTTAACTTTTCCCCGCGTCCGGGAACTCCCGCCGCCGGATACGAAAAACCGGTATCGAGAGAGGTCTCGCAGTCGCGTTTCGAAAGGGCGCTTAAAATTCATAAAGGCATCGTTGCGGAAGTTTACGGACGGGAAATCGGCAAGACGGTAGAGGCGCTTTGCGAAGGGCCGTACTCGGAAAAAACCAACGGGCGCGGACGCGAAATGTTCGGAAAAACACCTGAAAACAGGATAGTTACATTTTTTTCGGATAACGCCGCCGCCGG
>JAZFVB010000234.1:0-7800 GCA_036447515.1 Nitrospinota bacterium | reverse complement strand
ATCGAAGGTCGGCTCGGTTACTCCCCACATTAAGTTCAAGGCGGAGGCGTATATTTTAACGAAGGACGAAGGCGGCAGGCACACCCCTTTCTTCAAGGGTTACAGGCCGCAGTTTTTTTTCAGGACGACCGACGTTACCGGGAATGTTACTCTGCCGGATAACGTAGAGATGGTGATGCCTGGCGACAACGTGAGCATGGAGGTCTCTCTTATAACCCCCATCGCGATGGAAAAGGAACTCCGCTTCGCTCTCCGCGAGGGAGGCCGCACGGTGGGCGCCGGAGTTATTACGGAAATCATAGAGTAGTAGAAAAGAAAATGGCGGACTTAATAGCGCTTCAATGTACGGTTTGCAAGCGGAAGAACTACACGACCACCAAAAACAAGAGAAAGAAGCCGGCCAAGCTGGAATTGAAAAAATTCTGCCGTTTTGAACGGAAACATACTTTACATAAAGAAGCTAAGGTTTAGAGGCCAGTAGCTCTAACGGTTAGAGCACCGGACTCCAAATCCGGGTGTTGGGGGTTCGAATCCCTCCTGGCCTGCCAGTTGTGAGGAAAAGCGATGAGTTCGAAAAAGGCAAACCTTATAAAGGACGGACTGCAGTTTGTTGGAGACGCAAGGAAGGAACTGCGCAAGGTGTCCTGGCCCGCACGAAAGGAGACCACCGCTATTACCGTGGCCGTGATTATCTCAGTGTTTATTATGGGTTTTTACCTCGGGGTTACCGACTGGATACTGTCCGAAATTATGAAATATATGATCAGGTAAAGAAGTGGAATTGAAATGGTATGTGATTCATACCCATTCGGGGTTTGAGCACAAAGTGAAGGCATCCCTTAGCGAGCAGTTTTCCATGCTGGGGATCGACGACAAGCTGGGCGATATCCTCGTGCCGATGGAGGACGTTAAGGAGTTTCGGAGCGGAAAGCAAAAGGTTGTGTCGCGCAAGTTTTTCCCGGGTTACGTTCTTATTCAGCTCCACCTTGACGAAAGAGTGCTGGAGATAATAAAGGATTCGCCGCGCGTTACCGGTTTCCTAGGGGGAAAGCAGCCCACGCCCCTTTCCGACAAAGATGTGCAGCAGATACGCGACCAGTTAAGCGGCACGGCGGAAAGGCCGCGGCCGAAGGTCGATTTCATAGCAGGGGACCATGTTCGCGTGATAGACGGCCCCTTTGCCCACTTCTCGGGGCAGATAGAGGAAGTCAACCCCGAGCGCGGCAAGGTTAAACTGATGGTGTCCATTTTCGGAAGGTCCACGCCGGTAGAGCTGGACTTTCCCCAGATAGAAAAGGTGTAAAAGATGGCCAAGGAAGTTACAGGACAGATAAAACTGCAGGTGCCCGCCGGCTCGGCAAACCCTTCGCCTCCGGTCGGTCCGGCGCTCGGGCAGCACGGCCTGAACATAATGGATTTCTGCAAGGCGTTCAATGCGCAGACGCAGGGGCAGGAAGGGCTTATCATTCCCGTTGTAATTACGATATTCAGCGACAAAAGCTTTACGTTCATTACAAAGTCGCCCCCGGCCTCGGTACTGTTGAAGCGCGCGGTCGGCATTGCAAAGGGTTCCGCGGTGCCGAACAAGGAGAAAGTCGGTACGGTCAAAAAGCGCCAGCTTCTCGAAATAGTGAAGTTGAAGGAAAAGGACCTTAACGCGGCTTCCGATGAAGCGGCAATCAGGATCATAGAAGGTACGGCCCGAAGCATGGGCCTAATTGTTGAGGATTAGACATGGCGACATTCACCAAAAATACGAAGACGGCGAGGGAAAAGGTGGACAGGCTGAAGAAATACAGCCTGTCGGACGCCTTGAACCTTACAAGGGAAACGAAGTTCGCAAAGTTCGATGAAACGGTGGAAGTGGCCGTAAGGCTCGGCGTCGATCCGACCAAGGCCGACCAGATGGTAAGGGGAAGCGTTGTCCTTCCAGGCGGCACCGGCAAAAAGGTAAGGATAGTGGTTTTTGCAAAGGGCGAAAAGGAAATGGAGGCCAAAAACGCGGGCGCCGACTACGTTGGCGCCGACGACCTTGCCGATAAGGTTAAAGGCGGATGGCTGGAGTTTGACGTGGCGGTCGCCACGCCGGACATGATGGGCTCCATCGGCAAGCTCGGCAAGATTTTGGGACCGAGGGGGCTTATGCCCAATCCGAAGTCCGGCACCGTAACGTTTGACATCGCCAACGCAATAAAGGAAATACGCGCCGGGCGCGTTGAGTTCCGCGTCGACAAGGCGGGCGTGGTGCACGCGGCTATCGGGAAGTCCAGCTTCGAGGCCGAAGCGCTCCTTAAGAACGCCGCCGCGTTTTTCGAAACGATATTACGTTTAAAGCCGTCGTCGGCAAAGGGGACTTACATCAAAAGCATTTACGTTTCGACCACCATGGGCCCCGGCATCAAGGTGGATGAGGCGGGCATTAGCAGCTACATACAATAATAAAGGGATAAAAAAAGTGCCTACAGTTCAAAAGGAAAAACAGGTTGCCGACCTGAAGGACAGGTTCTCCCGCGCCGCCAGCGTTGTGCAGGCGGAATACAGTGGGATTTCCGCAGGCAATATGGACAGACTGCGCTCCATGCTTCGCGGTGAAAGCGTGGAACTTCAGGTGGTGAAAAACCGCCTTGCGAAGATAGCCGCAAAGGGAACGGTCATTGAAAAGTTGAGCGAGGCGTTCAGCGGGCCGATATCCCTTGCCATCAGCTACGACAGTTCGACGGCCCCCGCGCGCATACTCTCCGAGTTTGCGAGAGAAGAAAAGAAACTCGTGATCTTGGGAGGAATGGCCGAAGGCGATACTTACGACGCTGTCAGGATAAAAGAAATCGGCAATCTGCCGGACAAGGATACACAGAGGGCGATATTCCTTAGCGCCGTGCAGGGAACGCCCAGGAATTTCGTTTCGGTTTTAAGCGGGGTATTAAGGAAGTTCGTTTACCTCCTTAAAGCCCTGGATGAGATGAAGCAAAAAAACCCCGAATCCATAGGAGGTAAGGAAATGGCTAACGTATCTGCTGAGGACGTAAAGGAGTACCTCAACAACCTTTCAATTCTTAAACTTGCCGAGCTTACGAAAGAGCTCGAAGACGAGTGGGGCGTGACCGCCGCCGCTCCGGTTGCGATGATGGCAGGCGCGCCGGCTGATGGTGGCGCGGCCGCCGAGGCCGAGGAAAAGACCGAGTTCGACGTAGTGCTCACCGCCATCGGCCAAAAGAAAATCCAGGTGATCAAGGCGGCCAGGGAGGCCACCGGGCTTGGGCTGAAAGAGGCGAAGGAACTGGTGGAGTCTGCTCCAAAGGCGATCAAGGAAAAGATCAGCAAGGAAGACGCGGAAGCTCTCAAAAAGAAGCTGGAAGAAGCCGGAGCAACGGTTGAAATTAAGTAGCCGCGCAAAAGTTTTGCGGAAATGACCGTTATTATAAGGACAATACCGAAGGTGAGCCCAAGGAGTGTCCTCACACGTTATAAAAAATATTTCCCAGGAGGCCGTTGTTTATGGCTAATACCTCGACGATAAAATATTCTCCGGGCAAGATTCCCATAGAGAGGAAGAGCTTTTCCCGTATAGGGAAGGTTTTGGACCTGCCGGATCTGCTAGAGATACAAACCAGGTCGTATGAAAACTTTTTGCAGGCAAGCGTTAAGCCTTCCGAGCGCGAAAAAAAGGGGCTTGAGGAGGTGTTCAGATACGTCTTCCCTATGAACAATTTCAAGGAAGAAGCGTCGCTTGAATATGTAGGATTCGAACTCGGCATCTGGCTTTGCAAATGCGGCGAGTATAAAGGACTTGGCGGACCCGGGGTGGTTTGCCAAAAGTGCAAAAGGGAAATTACCTACAAGCCAAAGTACACGGTGGCGGAATGCCGCCAGCGCGGCGTGAGCTATTCCGACCCGCTTAAGATAATCGTAAGGCTCATATTGAAGGAAAAGCACGAAGATACCGGAGTGGTGGAAATACGCGAAATAAAAGAACAGAAAATCTACCTCGGCGAAATTCCACTAATGACCGAGGTCGGCACTTTCGTGATAAACGGAACCGAAAGGGTGGTAGTGGGCCAGTTGCACCGTTCGCCGGGCGTTTTCTTTATACGCGAAAAGGGCAAGGGAGTATTGCAGGGCGAAATAGTATATTCCGCCAGGATAATACCTCACCGCGGTTCATGGCTTGATCTGGAGTTCGATACAAAAGATGTGTGCCACGTAAGGATCGATAGAAGAAAGAAATTCCCGTGCACAATACTTCTTAAGGCACTGGGTTACGAGACAACCCAGCTTATGGCGGAGTTTTACGATTTCCAGAAAATAGAATATGACGCCTCATCCGACGATTTTTCCGTGGAACTTAACGATTTTGTCCACCTTATGTCTTTCAAGCCGTCAGTGGACATAGTAAATAAAAAGAACAAGGAAGTTATCGTTAGGGCTGGAAGGAAGCTTACCAAAGGCGCCGTAAGAAAATGCGTTGCCGCCGGAGTGAAGAGTTTTAAAATAGACGCAAGCCAGCTGGACGGTGAATTCATAGCACAAGACATAATTAACGAAGAGAACGGCGAAGTTCTTCTTGATGTTAATGCGCCGATTGACGACGAAACCCTGGAGATTATCCGCCAAAACGGCATTAAAGCTTTCGAGCTTCTTGCGATAAGCGACCAGTTGAAGGACTCCTCTTTCCACGACACCATTGCAAACGACGGTGTGGGAACGGCCGACGAAGCCCTGAAGGAAATTTACAAGCGCATGAGGCCGGGCGACCTTCCCACTGCAGAATCGATAAAGACATATTTCCATAACCTGTTTTTCAACGAAAAGAGGTACGACCTAAGCGAAGTCGGCCGCAAAAAGCTCAACGAAAAACTCGGCCTCGAAGCTCCGCCCGACCAGAGGCTTCTTACCAGGGACGACATCCTTACCACGATCAAGTACCTCTACGACCTGCGCCTCGGCATTGGCCAGAAAGACGACATTGACCATCTCGGCAACAGGCGCGTGCGGTCGGTGGGAGAATCCGTGGCCACGCAGTTCCGCGTCGGAATGGTGCGAATGGAAAAGACGATAGTAGAGCGGATGAACATAATGGACCTTACCGCGTGCATGCCGCACGACCTCATAAACTCCAAACCCGTTACGGCCGTTATAAAAGAATTTTTCGGTTCGTCCCAGCTTTCGCAGTTCATGGACGAAACGAATCCGCTCTCCGCGCTAACGCACAAAAGAAGGCTTTCTTCCCTCGGGCCGGGAGGATTGGCAAGGGAGCGCGCGGGATTTGAGGTTCGCGACGTGCATCCGACCCATTACAGCCGCATATGCCCCGTGGAAACTCCGGAAGGCCCCAACATCGGCCTTATTTCATCCCTTTCCACATACGCAAGGGTAAACAAATACGGTTTTATCGAGAGCCCTTACCGCAGGGTGGCCGGCGGTAAGGTGACTGATGATATTGATTACCTTACGGCAACCGAGGAGTTCGCTCATTTCATAGCGCAGGCAAACGCCCCGCTTACCGATAAAAACGAATTTGTAAATCCGACCGTAATCGCCAGGAACAGCGGAGAGGTTATGTCCACGCCCAACGAACAGGTCGACTACATGGACGTATCACCCAACCAGCTTTTCTCGGTCGCGGCCGCGCTTATTCCGTTTCTGGAAAACGACGACGCAAACAGGGCCCTTATGGGTTCCAATATGCAACGCCAGGCGGTTCCGCCGCTTATAACCGAGACCCCGCTGGTGGGAACCGGCATGGAGAAGATGGCGGCCAGGTATGCCGGTACGCTAACGCTGGCCAAAAACGCCGGCATGGTTGTCAATGTCGATTCCAAGAGAATAGTGGTAAGGGTTACCGAACCGTCAAAGAACGGAAAAAGGGCCAAGGTCGATATTTACAACCTTACCAAGTTCGGAAAATCCAACCAGGGAACGTGCATAAACCAAAAACCGATAGTGGTTCCCGGCCGGAGGGTTAAAAAGGGCGATGTCCTTGCCGACGGTCAGTCCACCGACCGCGGTGAACTTGCGCTTGGACGCAACCTGCTGGTGGCATTCATGCCGTGGCACGGATACAACTTCGAGGATGCCATTATTATCAGCGAAAACGTCGTTAAAAGAGATTATTTCACCTCGATTCATATCGAGCAATTCGAAGTCGAAGCGCGGGACACAAAGTACGGCAAGGAGGAGATTACAACGGACGTCCCGGGCATTAGCGAGGAAGCGCTTGTCGATATCGACGCATGCGGTATTATCCGCATGGGCGCAAAGGTGAAAAGCGGCGACATCCTCGTTTGCAAAATCACTCCAAAGGGGGAGACGCTCCTTTCGCCCGAGGAAAAGCTTCTTAAGGCAATATTCGGCGAAAAGGCGGGCAACGTCATGGATACTTCGTTTACAGTTCCGCCGGGCGTGGGAGGAACGGTGGTGGACGTAAGGATATTCTCCCGAAGCGGAACGGAAAAGGATGCGCGCGCCCTTGCGATCAAGGATGAAGAAAAGGCCTTGATGGAAAACGATTATGAAGAACAGATCAGAATCGTCAAAATGGAGCGCGACGAAAGGATAAGACTCGTTCTTACCGGCAAAACCCCAAAAAGTAAGGTTTTGGGATCCGCTTCAAAGGAAGTAGTAACGGCCGCGGGGCAAAAGCTCACCATGGCCGCCCTTTCAGAAGTTGAAGGCAAGGACCTTTTGAAAATCCAGGTAAGTAACATGGCCGATGTTCAGGAAAAGACCGTCGCAATCGAGGAAGCGGCCCATGAGCACATCCGCGAACTCAAGGCCGACCTTAACGAAGTCCTGGCAAAGCTGGACAAGGGCGACGAGCTTGCGCCCGGCGTCATAAAAATGGTTAAGGTTTACGTAGCTATGAAACGCCGCCTTCAGACCGGCGACAAGATGGCAGGCAGGCACAGCAACAAGGGCGTGGTGTCGGTTATCGTTCCGGAAGAGGATATGCCGCGGCTGGAGGACGGCACTCCCGTTGAAGTCATTCTCAACCCGCTGGGCGTTCCCTCCAGGATGAACGTCGGACAGCTTTTGGAAACAAGCCTCGGGATGGCCGCAAAGAAAATGGGCGTTCATTTCGAAACGCCGGTATTCGACGGCGCAAGGGAAAATGACATACGCGAAATACTGGCTTCGCAAGGCCTGCCCGAAAACGGCATGATAAGGCTCATCGACGGCAAGACGGGCGAGTATTTCGACCAGAGGGTCTTTACCGGATACATATATATGATGAAGCTTCACCACCTCGTCGAAGATAAAATACACGCCAGGTCAACAGGACCATACTCGCTGGTCACACAGCAACCGCTCGGCGGCAAGGCTCAGTTCGGCGGACAGCGCCTCGGCGAGATGGAAGTCTGGGCGCTTGAGGCTTACGGCGCGGCGTATACGCTGCAAGAAATGCTTACGGTCAAGTCGGACGATGTGGAAGGGCGAAAGAGGATGTACGAAGCCATTGTCAAGGGCGACAACACCCTTCAGCCCGGATTGCCGGAATCATTCAACGTCCTAGTAAAGGAGCTCCAGAGCCTGTGTCTGGATATTTACCTGGACGAAACTAAAAAACATACTATTTAGCAAGGGAGATAAGGTACAGTGGATAAAACGCTCCGTCTCTTTGAAAGGCCCAAGGACCCCTTATCTTTTGATTCGGTGATGATTCGCCTGGCCTCTCCGGAAAAGATCCGGTCTTGGTCGTTCGGCGAAGTCCAAAAACCTGAAACGATCAACTACCGCACCTTCTAGCCGGAACGCGACGGGCTCTTTTGCGCAAAGATTTTCGGTCCGGTAAAGGACTGGGAA
>JAZFVB010000233.1:0-2202 GCA_036447515.1 Nitrospinota bacterium | reverse complement strand
GACCAGTCCCTCTTCGCCGCTGCGGACTATTACGTTTTCCACGTCTTCCGGGGTTTTGAAAAGGCCGACCGTGCGGACCATGTACCTGCGCTTGCCTTCGTCGATGTGGCCGCCGCGTACGTTTTTATTTTCATTTTGAAGAGCGCGCCGAACGTCGGATATCGAGAGCTTGCGCGCGGCAAGGGCGCGGTAATCGAGCACGACGCGGATTTCCCTTTCCTGCCCTCCGTAAATACGCACGTCGCCAACGCCGGGTATCCGCTCGAATCTCGGTTTTACGTACTGGTCGGCTATCTGCCAAAGCTGGTTCGTCGTCATCGGCCCGTTGAAGGTCGTCCAGTAGATTGGGCGTTCCTCGTCCGATGTTATGGCGGTTATTATCGGCGTCTCGGCCTCTTCCGGCAGTTCGCCGACAAGGTTAAGTTTTTTCAAAATGTCGATGGTGGCGATGTCCTTGTCCGTGCCCCAGTCGAACTCAAGCGTTATGGCCGAGCGCCCTTCCGAAGAAACCGACGTCATCTTTTTCAGGTTTTCAACCGCCTGCACCTTTTCTTCTATGGGGCGCGTTATCTGCTCCTCTACCTCCTGCGGAGCGGCGGCGGGATAGGCGGTCCTTATGGTGATGAACGGCTTGTCGATAGTCGGCTTCATCTGTATCGGCAGGCTGATTAAAGACACGTAACCGAAAAGCGTCACAAGGAGCACCCCCACGATTACGGAAACCGGCCTTTTAATTGCTGTGTCGATTATCCACATGGTTTTTCTTGCTCAATTTGCCAAGCTGGCAAAGTTTTGATTACGAAACCTACCTTCTTATCGTTACATTCACCCGCGCGCCGTCGCGCAGAATTTCGTTGCCGGTAACCACCACCTCGTCGCCGGCCTTCAGGCCGCCTTTAATTTCCACCATGTCTCCCATCTGCTGAAGGACGGAAACGTTAATCTGGCGCACCGTGCCGTCTTCCACCTTGAAGACGATCTTCATCGGGCCGCGCTCGACTATGGCGTCCTTGGATACCATTATCGCCGTGGCGCGGCGCGACAATATTTCCACGCGCGCAAACAGGCCGTCGCGCGCTATTCCATTCGGGTCGTTAAACTCCACGCGAACCATGAAGCCCCTGCTTTCCAGGGACGCGCGCGGCGCAATGCGCGTAAGTTTTCCCTTGAACTCCACTTCGGGGTAGGCGTCCAGCCGAACGGTTGCGGATGAATTCAGGCTTACCCTCGACAGTTCTTTTTCGGGAAACTCGGCGCTTACGTAAACCGAAGAAAGGTCCACGATATCGAAAACCGGATCGCCCGCCCTGACCCAGTCGCCCTTTTGCAAATATTTTTTTGCCAGGTATCCGGGAAAGGGCGCCCGCACCTTGGTCAGGTTGAGGTCGCGCCGCGCGCTTTTGACCTCTACTTTGCGCAACGTAACATCGGCCTCCGCCATCTTGCGGTTGAGGGTTGCGGCCTGGGCCTCTTCCATGGACATTACGTTTTTCTTGTACAGCGTCGTCATCCGGTCTTCATCCAGCCGCGCCTTTTCGAAAGCGGCCTTGGCGCGTTCAAGCGCGGCTTCGGCGATTTCCATGCTTATGCGGTACTTTTCGGAATCTATGTGAGCCACCGCTTCGCCGTCCTTTATGGAGTCGCCGACCTCTTTATGGAATTCGATTACGGCTCCCTGCACTTCGGCGCGAACCGTCGCCGACCGCGCGGAATGCACGTTGCCGAAAAGCGGAATCGTCTCGCTAAGTTCCTTCTCAATGGCCTTTGCGGTTTCAACCGGAGGCGGCGGGCGGCTGAATTTTTTCCCGGCTGGTTGGGATTGCTTTTTCCCTCCCTTTGGTTTTTCTTCCTGCGCCGTTACGGCGTAAGCCGCGGCAAAAAGGAAAAGGACGGCAATAAGGAATCTGAAAATTTTCATTTTCCCGTGCTTCCGAATCCGCCCGCTTCCCTTGAAGTATCGCCAAGTTTTTCAACTTCTTCTATGTGCCACTCCGGCGCCTCGACGGGAACTATCTGTGCTATCTTGTCACCCGCTTTAACGGGGAAATCGCGGACGGAATCGTTTCGCAAAATTATAATGATTTCTCCCCTGTAGCCGCCGTCGATAACGCCGCCGGATGTATATATCCGGCCCGATGCCATCGACGACCTGTCCTTGATTACGCCGCCCCATCCTTCGGGGAACTCCAGGGCGATACCGGT
>JAZFVB010000232.1:0-7829 GCA_036447515.1 Nitrospinota bacterium | reverse complement strand
CGCGTCTTTAAGGCGCCTTGCCTCTTCGGAACCCGCGACGAGCGTTAAGGCGAAATAAAAGAGAGCCGAAACGATTATGGCCGCCGCGAGGCCCAAAACCGTATAACCGGTTTTAAAGAAGACGTCCCATGCCAGATAAATAACGGCCCCCATCAAAAGCGAACAGGCCGTAAGTTTTATGAAAGCTTTTAGAATATTCCCCCCGTCAACGCCCCCCAGCTTTTTACGCAGGAAGAATAAAAGGGCCGCAAAATTTACCGCAGAGGAAATCGACGTTGCAAGGGCCAGCCCCCCGTGTTGTAAAGGGCCCATTAGAAGGAGGTTAAGGGCGATATTCAACGCCATCGCATATGAGGCGATTTTTACCGGCGTCTTGGTGTCTCCCAACGCGTAGAAGGCGGTAACGAATATCTTGACCGACGCAAATGCAAGGAGGCCTATCGAATAAAACGCCAAAGCATAAGCGGTGTTGGCCGTGGAATAGGCGTCGAACTCCCCCCTTTCAAAAACAAGGCGCACGATCGGCTCCCTTAAGACAATAAGCCCGACGGTTGAAGGCAGTATCAGAAGCATCATCGTGCGGAACGACCGGGAAAGCTTTGCAACAAGGGCCGCCGTATCGTTTTTCCCCGCTTCGAATGAGAGCGAGGGAAGGAGCGCCGTGCTCATTGCTATGGCAAAAATTCCCATCGGAAACTGCACCAGCCTGTTGGAGTAATAAAGAAACGAAACCGAACCCTCTTTAAGGAGCGAGGCCAGTATCGTATCGACAAACATGTTTATCTCGGCCACGGCAAAACCGAATGCCGCGGGAATGGTCAGTTTAACGACCTTCCTTAAAAGCTCCGAGCGCGGATCGAACACCCATGCAAAGGCAAAGCCCTCCCTGACGGCGAAAGGTACTTGCAGTAATAGCTGCAACACCCCTCCGATAATGACGCCCACGGCAAGGGCATACGAAGGAAGCTCGAAACGGTCGTAAAGGAATACAGTCGAAAGTATTATCGACAGGTTCAGCATTATCGGCGAGGCGGCCGGCGCGGCGAAATGGTGCATCGTGTTAAGGATTCCCATTACGATAGCGGCAAGCGAAACGAAAAGAATGTACGGAAAAAGGAGCCTTGTAAGTTTTACCGTCAGTTCAAACTTCTCGGGATCGTCCGTGAATCCGATGGCGATGAACTTCACTATTACCGGCGCGGCGAAGATCCCCGCGATAACGAGAACAACAAGGAACATCGTCATGCTTACAAGGATGTTGTTTGCAAAGCGGATCGCGCGGGCGCGGTCTTGCATCAGCGTCTTTGCGAAAACCGGAATGAAAGCGGCGCTTAGCGCGCCTTCCGCCGTAAGACGCCTTAAAAGGTTCGGTATGCGAAACGCAACGAAGAACGCGTCGGCGGCCGCCTTCGTGCCGAAATAATGGGCTATTATCATGTCCCGCACGAAGCCCGCGATTCTGCTTATAAAGGTGAAGAAGGCCACGGTGCCGGCCGCGCCGATTACCGATCTTTTTTGAGAAGCGGGATTCACCGTCCGGCGGTTACTTCCGATATCATTCCCTCTGTGAGAAGCGGGCAGAGATGCTTGATGAGGTATTTCTTAATGTCTTCCATCCTGCTCAACCTCATTATTTCCTCAAGGTGCCCCTTCACCTCTTCGGCTGAAACATCCCTTATCAGCTTTTTAATCTTCGGTATGTTGTGCGAATCCATTGAAAGGTGCGCAATGTCGCCCATGCCCAAAAGGATAAGGGCGTAAATCGGGTCGGCGCTCATCTGGCCGCATATGCTTACGTCTACCCCGTTCCGGTTTGCCGCCTGTATAACGGCGCGGATGAGTTTCAAGACGGCCGGGTGCAGGGGCTGGAAAAGGTGGGCAACCCTTTCGTTACCCCTGTCTATCGCCAGCAAGTATTGGATAAGGTCGTTCGTACCGATGGAAAAGAAATCGACGTAACGTGCAAACTGGTCCGCCAAAAGCGCCGTGGATGGGACTTCTACCATAATTCCCACCCTTATTTGTTCGTCGAAAGGTATCCCTTCCTTTTTCAGCCTGTTTTTTTGCCGCGTAAGGATCCTGCTGGCCCTTCTCAGTTCCTCCAGCCCGCTTATCATCGGGTACATTATTTCCAGTTTCCCATAATGCGACGCCCTTAATATTGCCCTAAGCTGCGTATGGAATACTTCGGGATTTTCCAGGCAATAGCGTATGGCTCTTTGGCCAAGCGCCGGGTTGCCCTCCGGCTCTTCGTACAATCCATATGGAACCTTGTCGCTACCCACGTCGAAAGTCCGGATGATTGCTTCGCCCGGGGCAATCTTTTCCGCCACATTTTTATAGTCCTTAAACTGCTCCTCTTCCGTAGTGAACCTGTTGCCTCGCGTAAAGAGAAATTCCGTCCTGTAAAGCCCCACTCCCTCGGCGCCATGCGCCACCGCCTTTTCAACGTCGTCGTAGGACTCTATATTCGCCATCAGCTTTACAAGCAAGCCGTCCGTCGTTTTTGCAGACAGCTTGGCGACACTCTCCATCTCCTTGTTGTAATAGATAAACTGCTGCCTTTTTTTGTTGTAGAACCTGAACTGATCCTCGTTGGGCTTTATGACGACGTGACCGCTAACGGCATCGACAATCACGGGGTCTCCGGTTTTGACCATGTCCGAAATTTTGTGCACTCCCACAAGCGCGGGTATCTGCATGGTGGACGCGATGATACCGGCGTGCGATGTCTTTCCACCAACTTCCGTAACGAACCCAAGCACCTTTTTTGACGCCAGATGCGCTGTGTCGAAGGGCGTTAAATCGTGTGCGATCACGACGAACGGCTCAAGGAGCGAATCCAGACTTTCATATTCCGCGCCCATCAGGTTTTGTATCACCTTGTTTACCACGGTTTCTATTTCCTGCATCCTGTCCCTGAAGTAGGGGTCTTTTATCTTTTTAAACCTGGCCGCGAATTTTTCGTAAGTTTCCTGCAAAGCCCACTCCGCGTTTACTCTCTCCTTTTCCACGACCCTCTTTGTCTGCCCGATGAGTATGGGGTCGCTTAGGAGTTGTATCTGCGGGTTTAGTATGTAGCTGGCCTTGTCGTCTATTTTTTTGACTCCGCTTCTGGCGGTATTTTTCATCTCGTTCTTGATTTTCTCAATGACCGCTTCGAAGCGTTCAATCTCTTTTTTAACTTCATCTTTCTGCAGGTCGATCTTCATCACGCACAGGTGGAACCTGTTCATGACGTATGCTTTTCCTATGGCAATGCCGGGAGACGCCAGAATTCCTTTAGCTAATTTCATCCGATTTTAAAAGCTTGAAGAATCGACCTGGACAAGCCTTGAAAGTGTTTCAATGGCAACATTTTCGTCTTCACCCTCTATCTCGACGGTTATTACTTCACCGGGCCCGGTGGCAAGCGCAAGAACATCCATTACCTCTTTACCGTCTCCCGAGCCGCTTTCGTTTTTTACGGTTACGGAGGAGCGGAACCCTTCGCTTTTTTTTGCGAACTCGAACGCGAGCCTTGCGTGCATTCCCCAGGGGCTGGCCACTTTCAATTCAGCTTTTCTCACTGTCATCCTTCCTTGATCCAAGTAAATCCGAAGCCAGAATAATGTTTTCCCTTCCGTATTCCCTGAGCTTTTTCGCCATCGTTTCGAGATCGGAATTCTTTTGAAGCGAGACCGCCTTTATCAAAACCGGCAGGTTAACGCCCGCAATGATTTCCATCTTGAGTTCGCTCTGAAAAGATATGGCAAGGTTTGACGGGGTGCCGCCGTACAGGTCGGTGGCAACCAGAACTCCGGCGCCTTCATCAGCGGCGCGCACGGCCTCCTTGACGATCTTGCGCGCCTGCGCCACATCCATATTGTGGTCAACGGCAACGGCGGTGACATTGCCCTCGCCGCCGGTAATGAACTTAAGCGTAGTCAGCAGTTCATTGGCAAGGTTTCCGTGCGCCAGAATTACAATACCTACCATACCCCCCCCTTTCCAGCTATTAAATTTAAAGTTCCTGTTCCGCCTTGTCTATGGTATCGATGATTTCCTTGGATGTGGAAAGCCCTTTCAGGCCGTTGCAGAAATCCTTTTGCTTGAACAGCCTGGAAATTCTCGCAAGCGTCTTAAGGTGCATTCCGGCTTCGTTCTTCGAGGCAAAGAGCAGGAATATGTAATGTACCTTTTTCCCGTCAATCGCATCGAAATCAACGCCCACCTCGGACTTCCCGAAAACGGCCAAAAGGCCGTCGATGCCGTCATGCTTGGCGTGAGGTATTGCCACCTTGTTACCTATGCCGGTGCTGCCAAGTTTCTCCCTGTCAAGGAGGGCCTTCACGGCCTTTCCTTTATCGGTAATCAACTTCTGGTCGTACATGAGGTCGACCATTTCGGTTATTATCCCCACTTTGTCGGCCGCTTTCAGCTCCGCAATAATTGTATCTTCCGTAAGAAGGCTTGCCAGTCTCATTTTATTATCAGTTTTGGTCGCCGGTTATACTTCAATAAGACCCAGCGTTCCGTCACTCATAAGGTAAAGAACGTTAAGTCTTTCGTCGCTCTCGTTCTTATAGATAAGGAACAGCTTGTTTTCGTCGTTCATTTTATCCATTGCCTCGTCCGTCGATATCGGCTTTTCAAGGTCGAACTTTTTACGCACGATTTTCGGCTTACTGTTTTCCGGTTCAATTTCCGCCAGTGGAATTTCTCCCAAGCTCGGCGCGTGATGGTCTTTCCTTTTTTCCTTTACCTTCCTGGCCTGCCTTGCGATCTTGTCCATTAGCTTGTCGATGGACGCATACATATCCTCGCCTTCCTCCATGCCATGAAGGTGCGCGCCCTTGCCGTTAACGGCTATTTCCGCCCTCTGGCGGAACTTGTTAGTGGAAAGGGTCACGTGAATACGCAAGTTGAAGTCAAGGTACTTGTTTAAGACGGAAACCTTTTCAAGAGCGTAGCTTTTAAGTGCGGGAGTAACCTTCATGTTTCTGCCCTGAATATTTACCAGCATTACCTTACCCCTTTAGACAAAAGGTTATCAATAGATACGTTTACGCTTTGAAGCCGGCGGTATCGAAAGTTCCTTGCGGTACTTCGTGACCGTGCGCCTGGCTATTTTTACATTTTGGGTCTGGAGCATTTTTACTATCAGATCGTCCGTGGCCGGTTTTTTTTGATCCTCCTCCGAAACGATTGTCTTAATCATTTCCTTCACCCTCACGGAGGAGACCATACTGCCAAGATAC
The DNA here is from genome assembly GCA_036447515.1 of Nitrospinota bacterium. Taxonomy (GTDB): domain Bacteria; phylum Nitrospinota_A; class UBA7883; order JACRGQ01; family JACRGQ01; genus JAZFVB01. The sequence goes on along the minus strand of JAZFVB010000232.1, from coordinate 2,589 downwards.
GAGTTAACGCCTCCGTGGAAAAAGAATTTAAGTTCGAAAATACCTTGCGGAGTATGAATGTACTTGTTTCGCGTTACGCGGCTGATTGTCGATTCGTGCATGCCGGTGTCTTCGGCAACTTCTTTAAGCACAAGTGGCTTGAGGTATGCAATTCCGTTGTCCATGAATTCCCCCTGGAATTTCACGAGGCTTCGCCCCACCTTAAGCATGGTCTGCCTCCTCTGTTCGATGCTCTTTATAAGCCATTCGGCCGAACGGAATTTGTTTTCGACAAATTCCTTCGTCTTCCCCTGCATGCTGTTTTTGTTTTTCAGAATATTCCTGTAATACGAATTGACCTTTAGCGTTGGCATCCCTTCATCGTTCAAATGTACCTGGTACTCGCCGTCAACGTTAACAAGGTACAAATCCGGCACAACATAAAAGGGCCTTTCATTGTTGAATGCCTTTCCCGGCGAGGGGTCGAGTACGCGGATAAACTCTACGGCTTCCATGATCCTTTCAACATCCACCTTCAGTTCCTTGGCTATTTTGGCGTAATGTTTTTCATCAAGGTGGTGCAGATGGTCCAGTATAAGTTCGCGCACAATGGGGTCGTCGGGCTCCAGGGCTTCCGCCTGGATAAGCAGGCATTCCTTTAGGTCGGCGGCGCCTACACCGGTGGGTTCGAACTTCTTTATAATGTCGAGCACGCTCTTCACATCGTCCAAGTCCGCGCCCGTCTGTTCGGCAATATCCTGAAGCTCCATTTTAAAATAGCCGTTATCGTCAATATCCGAAATAATCACAAGTCCTATTTCATTAAGCTTTTCGCCTATGATCGTCGCGTTGAGCTGCCACAACAGATGATCCTGAAGCGACTCCGTTTCGGAGAGTGTATTTTCAAGCGACGGCCTTTCCTGAAACCCGCCTCCGCCTGTCGCCCCGTCGTAAGCCTCTTCGCGCATGTAATAGTCCCAATCCATCTCCTCTTTCTTCGGGTCTTCCTTAGTTTTGTCTATCACCGTTTCCTGTTCAAAACCTTCTTCCTTGCCGGACTGTATGTTCTCGCCTTCTTCGGCTTTTGTGGCTTCCGGTTTTTCTTCATCTTCCGGCAGCGTCTCTTCAAGAAACGGATTTTCCTCCATTTCGGTCCTTATGGTTTTAAGGAGTTCCAGGCGCGTCATCGGTAAAAGTTTTATTGCCTGCTGGAGCATGGGCGCCATAATGAGCCTCTGGCTCAACTTCATGCTTAATCTCATTTCCATGCCCATAAAGTCTCTACCTCAACGAAAAATTCTTGCCCAGATAAAATTCGCGCGCCTTTTCCGATTCCACTATCCAGTCGGGCGCGCCGCTTTCTATTATAATTCCATCCTTAATTATGTAAGCCCTGTCAACTATCTCAAGCGTTTCGTGAACGTTGTGATCCGTAATCAAAACTCCAATTCCCTTTTCCTTGAGTTCGGTAATTATCGATTGGATTTCTATTACCGCAATGGGGTCTATGCCGGCAAAAGGCTCGTCCAAAAGCAAAAAGGAGGGCCTGGTAGCCATACACCTGCTGATTTCAAGCCTGCGCCTTTCGCCTCCTGAAAGCGAGTATGCGATGTTGTCTGCAAGATGGTAAATATTGAGGTCTTCTAACAACTCCCGCGCCCTTTTTTCCCTTTCAAAGCGCGGCATCGGTATCATTTCGAGAATGGCCAACACGTTTTCCATTACGGTAAGCTTCCTGAAAACCGACGGCTCCTGGGCCAGATATCCAATGCCTTCCCTAGAACGCCGATACATCGGCATAAAGGTTATGTCGTAGTCGTCAAGATAGACAGAACCGGATTCCGGCCTGGTAAGTCCAACCATCATATAAAAAGTAGTCGTCTTTCCCGCGCCATTAGGCCCCAAAAGACCTACTATTTCACCGTTTTTTATTTCAATATCAACACTGCTAACAACTTTGCGCCTTTTGTAACTCTTAGTAAGTCCTTGCGCTCGAAATACTCGCAATAATAAACCTCCGAAAAACAATCAGTTGCTGTAAATAGTTCTTTTTATTACCTCTCACCCGTACCTTCACTCTTTTCTGACGGAATTATGTGCACAGAGGCTTTTTTTCCGTTGCCTCCATGTACAATTATACCCTCTTTGGCATAGAAATATATGATTTTTTCTCCTGCAATCCTGTTGCCTTTTTCGGTCACTTCCGGATTTCCAGTCATAATAATTTTTTCTTCATCGGCGAAAAGTTCAGCCCTGTTACACGATATAACACGTTCGCCTTTTGTTATCAATACGTTACCCGTGGCTATTATTTTAATCAGCTTTTTCTTGGTTTCATCTGAATATACTTCCATTTCATCCGACTTCATATATAAATCGCCGTGTATCAACTCCACGTTTCCACTGAATCTCATCATGCCTTTATCATTTTCCGATGCCATTTCCTTGGAGGTTATAACCGTTTTTACTTTTTTTTCTGCTTCTTGGGCCGTAACTTGCCCATAATGAGTCAAAATCGCTGTAAATATTAAGAAAAATCGGATGAGACGCCGAGCATTCAAAATAAGACGGCCTTAACGGAGTTTAGAATTGCCAATTTTTTTTCATTTA
>JAZFVB010000231.1:0-2170 GCA_036447515.1 Nitrospinota bacterium | reverse complement strand
CACCATGGTGGGCAGTATGTCTATATGCCTCGTCATGCGCTCAATAACGGCTCCGGCGTTTTGGCCGCCGGGAAGCTTCATCACAAGGGGAACCCAAATCGTGGCGTTATAGATGAAGATCGCATGGGTGCGCTCCCCGTGTTCGCCAAGGCTCTCCCCGTGGTCGGACGTGAGGACTATAAGGGTGTTATCGTACAACTTCAGTTCCTTAAGTTTTTCAAGGAAAACGCCCACTTGGCTGTCGGCGTACGCTATCTCGCCATCGTAAGGGTTGTCGGAATACCTGGAGCGGAAAGGTTCGGGGGGATCGTAAATCATATGCGGATCGAACAGATGTAAAAATATGAAAAACGGCGGCGAGCCTGAACGCTTTTCCAGCCTTTTATCCAGCCAGTCAGTCGCGCGCTTTACAACGGCCTGGGCGCTCCTTTCTTTATAGACGAATTGGGCCCTTATTTTTCCTTCGCCCGTCATGTCGTCGTCGTAAAGGTCGAATCCCTGGTCAAGGCCGAAGCGCGAATCCATCACGAAAGCGCCGACAAAGGCGGCCGTACCGTAACCCGCGCTTTTGAATATCTCGGCGGCGGTTGTCAGTTTTTCGGATGCGCGGAATTCGCCGTTGTTTCTTACGCCGTGAAAATTCGGGTACGTGCCGGTAAGGATCGATGTGTGCGAAGGCAGCGTAATAGGCGCGTGCGCGTAAGTTTTCTTGAACAGGACGCCTTCGTTGGCCAGTGCGTCGATGTTCGGGGTTTCTATCTTTTCGTAGCCGTAAGCGCGCAGATGGTCTGCGCGGAGCGTGTCGATGCTTATTAGAATTACGTTAGGTCCGGCGCTTGCTTCCCGCTTTCCCGATTGCGTGCATGAAAATAAACCGACTATTATAAAAAGGAAAAGCGATAAAAAAAGGAATCGCCTGTCGCCCGGCTTTACGTAAGTTAGTAGGACGCGCTTTTGGCCGATAACTTTATCCATCTATCAGTTAATATCGAAAAATTTCCTTAAGAAGACAATCGGCACAAGCGAGACGATAATGAAAAAAGAAAGCCACCCCGGCCTCCAGCCGAAAAACGAAACGGGAGATTCAACATCGGGATAATCAACCGTAACGGCGTCAACCCCGCTGGGAAGTTTTTCGGGATCGCTGGGATTGAAAGTGTACAGCATGTCCATAAATCCCCTGTTTCTTTTTACGGCCGCCAGCTTTTTTATGCCGTTGCCGACCACGACGATTTTCTCGAAAGTCGCGTCGCCGGTAATTAAAGGCACGCGGTATTCGCCCTCGCGCAACGCGCGGAAAACCACGCGGCCCAGAAGGGCGTCGTTTTCAATAAAACGCAAGCCGTCCGGCACTCCTTTTTCCACCGCACTAATTCCGGCGGCTCCTTCGCCTTTTATCTTGATAGAAAAAATTTCGCCGACCTTTAAGGGAGAATAAGCGAAAAACGAGTTGAAGCTGTTAAGGACGATGATTACCGGAACGATGATAACAAAAATCGCCGGAAGCGCGTTTTTAAGATACCTCAGGTTGAGGACCAAAAGCCTGCCCTGTGTGCGGATTAATTCCCCGAAAAAACCCCGGTTGAGTATAAGCTCCAGATACCCGGTATCGATTTCCCTGCGAATTTGGGCAAGCGCGCGCTGGTTGGAAAAACGCTTGAAGCAAAACCCGGCTAAAAGAGTTACGCCAAAAGCCAAAAGGCCCAGCGGATAAAAAGGGTGCGTCCAGTTTCCCATCCACGATACGGCCAGCGGTAAAGCGTCGAATATGTCCAGAACTTTCACTCTATATAACCCAGCCCTTTAAGTTTGTTCTCCGTTTCGATTTCCTCCAGGTCTTTTTGAATTTCCCCGCGCATCACGTCCGCGATAAACGACGCCGCGTCTTTAAGTCCGCGCTTTTTGCAAACCGCCTCTATTTGCCCGAAAAGTTTATCCGGAATCGTTATTTCCCTGTCCGCCATAAATCCTCCATTCAGCCTTTTTTAAAATCGATTGCCTTTCCGTCCATGCCTCTGTCCTCCAGGCCGAAAACCGAAAGGATCGTCGGCGCTATGTCGATAAGGGCATACCCGCGGTTACCGGCTTTCGGGTCGGCGAACTTCCTGTTGGATAGGAATATGCCGGGTACAAGCTCCGGGTCTATCAGGTGGTCGCCGCTCCATTTTTT
>JAZFVB010000230.1:0-2331 GCA_036447515.1 Nitrospinota bacterium | reverse complement strand
CAAAGCCACCGGCATGGAGGCAAAGATAATCACCAAAGAGGAGTTCATGTATTCCTTCTATATCTGCAAAGAGCACGGATGCCAAATACTCAAACGACTCTGCAAATAGTAGGCTGCTGAAAAAGCAGCGTGATTGGCAGTCCTTGGACGGACTGCCCAATTTGCTTAGGCTTAAAGCCATGCAATTTGAATGGCTTGGGCGATTTCATTTCGGCCAAGCCGCGGCTGAAAAAGTCCCGGATGGACTTTTTCAACCTGCTAGAAATAATGGCAAGGCTCTAACTTAATGGCGAAAGCCGGCAAATCAAGCCCGCCCCTTTATCTTTACGCGCGATATGCGGTTATAGCGCCGGTTCAGGAGGCGGGGCCTCTTCGACCTTTTGATAATGGGAAAGATGGGCCGCGTGGCGTTGCGGCGGGTTGTAAATGCATTCTTTGCTACAGACCATCTTATCGCCGGTAAGCCCCGGTTCTTTTTCCACGCATTCGCATGTTTGACAAAAGCCCGGCAACTGCTTGCCCATACCTAGATGGATAAGTAAAAGAAACGCAATGATTATCATCCCGTTCGTGTAACCTATTATTTGATTGGCAAGTCCGTATTCCATTTGTCGATCCTCCTTTTAAGCGTTGCACTTAATTGAACATTACATATCTGCTGGTTTTGTTTAATTGTCGCGCAGAACTAAAAAGAAGTCAAGAAAACGGACCTGCCTGCTTTACTTCACCCCAGTTGTTTAAGGCACCATTCCCACGCCTGCGAGTGGCGCCATTCGTCCTCGGCCGACGTCTTGAAAAGGCTTGCAAGCTCCACCTCGCCCTCGGCCAGGGCCAGCGAGGCTCCTTCCGATTTCATTTTGTGCGCGCCTTTTTCGGCTTCCACCATTTTGCCCACGAAATCCTTGAGCGCGGCAAGGTCGGTTCCAAGAGCGCCGGAACGGAAAACATAGTTCGCGCCGTGTTCGGCTTCTTCGGAGGCTATCTGGCGCAGGACGCCGCCAACCTGGGGCTGGCCGAGTTTATCCGCAAGCATGGCCATGCCCATGTAATGGACAACTTCCCATGCCTCGCCGTTTATCTGTGCGTCCGTGTATTCCTTCAGGGATTTCGTGTCCCCCGTCGATTCGGCGAACTTGTCGCTTCCCGCTCCGCAGACGGCACACTTGTCCGGAGCCGCATCGCCGGTGTGAACGTAACCGCAAACCGAGCATTTCCATTTTTTCATCTCTTCTTCCTCCATAAATTTTAATAAACTTTTAGTTATCGCGTGAATCGCAACCTAAGATGCGAAACCGTTTTGCCCCACCCATGCCAACGTCTTGTAAACGGTGTTCAACGATACGGAGTTGACACGGTAAACAAAGTCTATTATATAAGAATAAATACAGTTGCATGAGTCGGATAAGGGATTTTAGGTGAAAATAGCGATGGCTCCTGAACTAAATAACTTAATAACTATAAGGAGTTTTAAAAAATGAGCGTTTTAGTTACCCAGTCCGCCCCGGATTTCAAGGCAACCGCGGTTATGCCCGATAATTCTTTCAAGGAAATTTCTCTTGCCGATTACAAGAAGAAGTATCTTGTCCTCTATTTCTACCCGCTAGATTTTACATTCGTATGCCCGTCGGAGATAATCGCCTTCGACCATCGCCTCGACGAATTTAAGGACCGCAACGTTGAGGTGCTCGGCGCTTCTATAGACTCCCACTTTACGCACCTTGCATGGAAGAACACGCCCGTTAAAAAGGGCGGGATAGGAAACATCCAGTACCCCCTGCTGGCCGACGTCACCAAAAAGATTTCGCGCGATTACGACGTGTTGATTAACGATTCCATCGCCCTTCGCGGATCGTTTCTTATCGACAAGGAAGGCGTAGTCCGCCACCAGGTGGTTAACGACCTGCCGCTGGGACGCAACATCGACGAAATGCTTCGCCTGATAGACGCGTTGCAGTTCACCGAAAAGTTCGGCGAGGTATGCCCCGCCGGATGGCAAAAGGGTAAACCGGGAATGAAGGGTTCGACCGAAGGCGTTGCCGATTACCTTGCAAAGCACGCGAAAGACCTTTAAAAAGTCAATTTTATAAGAACGGGCCGCCGGACTGAAAACCGGCGGCCTTTTCTATGCATCCGTTGTGATTCATAACAATAACTTTCCAATGTCATTACCCATGGGCGCAAACCTTGATTTGATATAGAATGAATTCCGATGAAATACATCGTGGTCTTTAAGGGCAGGCTTGCCGAAGGGAAGGAACCCGAAAGCGTAAAGAAAAAACTGGCCGATATTTTCAAACTTAAAGCAAAGACCGTTGAAAAGTTTTTTTCGGG
>JAZFVB010000229.1:0-3563 GCA_036447515.1 Nitrospinota bacterium | reverse complement strand
GAAAACCGAAAGGATCGTCGGCGCTATGTCGATAAGGGCATACCCGCGGTTACCGGCTTTCGGGTCGGCGAACTTCCTGTTGGATAGGAATATGCCGGGTACAAGCTCCGGGTCTATCAGGTGGTCGCCGCTCCATTTTTTAAGGTTGTCCACTATCGTCTCGCGCGGCGCACCTCCCAGAGCCGTCTGCCACGAGGCGCGATAACCCTCGCCGTAACCTACCACAAGGTCGGGGGCGTTAGCCGCATAGTCGCCGTTGTACAGTTCTTTCGTATCGAACACGCGGCGCACGACGGGCGCGTCTTTATCCCCGTCCTTTAGCTCGACGAGTCCGGCGGCGATTTCCTTTTTAAGCCGCTCTACTTCTTGCGCCGTTACGATGCCTTCTTTTTACCTTCCGGCAAGATTCAGGTAAAGCCCGTTCATGCCCAGTGCAAAAGCCTTTGTGCGCGACCAGTCCACGTCGCTGAAAAAAACGCCGCCCTGTCCACTTTTCTTGAGAGCCATGTAGCCGTTTTCGATAAGCCACCTGTTAAGGTGCACGGCGCGCCTGAAGCTTTTAAAACCATGGTCGGAAACGACGATCAGCGTGGTATCGCCGTCGATGTATTTCATCGTCCTTCCCAATATCGTGTCCATGTGCCTGTAAACTTCCAGCACGGGGTCGCGGTTCTTTTCATCTTGCAACGGGTCTCTCAACGGGTCGTGAATTTGGTCGTTCAATGGATGTCCGGAATCGCGGTAACGCCAGAACATGTGCTGAACCCGGTCGGATGAAACGAAAACCGCGGCAAGGATTCCGCCCTTAAGTTTGCCTAGTTCAAGAAAAAATATCCGTTCCCTCTCCTTTTGAACGAGTTTTACCTGTTCAAGGAAGGTGGCGTCGTCGATTACGTTTTCTGTAAGGGCCCAAGTGTCTTCGGGCATTCCCTGCGTGGCATACGGCCCGATTTCTTTTTCCACCTCCGCCGAATAGCCGGGCGGGTTGGATATGGGCAAAGCGGGTTCGGCGGGATCGAAGTTAAGGGGGCTGACGTAAATGCCGATCTCCGGCTTCGTGGAGACAAGCAAAAACCTCGCTATCGCCTTTACGCTGACAAACGGGGCGAGCTTGAATTCGATATGTTTCCACTCGCTGAACCGTCCCTGCGATATTTCGAACTCCCGTCCCTGCAACCTAACCGTTGCCTTGCCCTCGCCGGTTATCTCCGCCGTGAAGGTAATTTTCGTTTGCGGCCTTTCTTTAAGGAGGTCGTTTTTCGGGCCGACAAGTTCCGCACTTATCGAATTACCTTTCTTTATAACGTGTACTATGCGTCCGCCCTCGGCCCCGGTCAGGGCCAGTGGATCGGTGGTATAAAAAGAGAAAGTCCCGTTGGTTCCGGTAACGTCGGGCACGCCCATGCCGGAAAGCATCTTGGCGTTACGGTCGGGCGGGAAGGTAACGGGAATCAAAAGAACGGTTGATGGGACGCCGGCTTCGCTTGCAATCTGCCAGAACGTCTTGCCCTTCCTGTAGCCGATAACCAGCGGGCCTTTTAGCGATATGTTGTATCCCATCACCTCGAAACCTTCCGGCGGTTCTATTTCGGTAATCGTAAGTTTCGGCATGTAGGTTTTCGGATCGCGTGTAAGGAAATCGAAGACGTTGTGCTTTCCGGGATTGGCGCCGGTCATAAAGCTGGCCCACGCCACCGGACTCTGCGGCGGGTTGGTGGTGGCAAGTTCTGAAAAGCCGCCAGTTTTCCGCAAGCTGTCAAAGTTGGGCAGTTCGCCTTTTTGCATGTATTCTTCCAAAAGAACGGGGTCGATGCCGTCAAAACCCAAAACCACCACCTTGGGAATCTTCGGCGCGTCGTACATTTGAGAGAACGTAGAGAACTGCGCGAACGGCAACAGCAAAACGGCGGCAACCGCAAATGAAACGATTACTTTTCTTGATAACGTCATAGGAAGTTTTTTCCGTCCATGCCGTCCGGCGCGGGAATGCCGAACTCCCCGATCACCGTCGGGGCAATGTCCATGATCGACGGGTTGTTCCTTTTAATGGGTCGGTTGCAAAAGAGCACGCCGGGGATATCGTCGGCGTCGGTGCAGTGGTCGCCGCTCCAGCTCTTTTCGTTTGGAGTTATCACCTTGCCCGTTGCGCCGCCCAGCACCGTCTGCCATGACGCGCGGAAAGTTTTTGCATAGCCCACTACGAGGTCGGGCGAGTTGTTTACATAAGGCCCTTCGTATGCCTCCTCTTTTTTCTTTATGGAGGAAAACGGGCCAAGTCCGGTAGAGCCATCGACGTACCGGGCCATGTCGCTTTTAAGTTTTTCGCAAAGGCCGCCGCAATCGTCCGGCTCCACGCTTCCCTGCGATTCCCTGCCTTTAATGTTTATGTAGATTCCGTTAAGTCCCATCGCGTACGCGCTTGTTTTTTCCCAGTCCACCTTGTTGAAAAATTTCATCCCTTCCGCGTCTTCACCGACTTTAAGCTTCATGTACCCCTCTTCGATAAGCCAGTCGTTAAGGTTCACCGAATAGCGGTACGGGCCGAAACCGTGGTCGGATAAAACGATAAAGAGGGAATCGTCGTCGAGCATATCCGCAATCTCTCCCACAAGCCGGTCGCACTTTTCATATGTATCTTCGACCACGCCAGAGTATTTCGCCGCCTTCGCGCCGTCGTATGCGGGATGGCCTTTATCGATGTACTGCCAGAACATGTGGGAAACGCGGTCGGTAATATCGAGCACGTGCACGAAAAGGCCGCTTTTCATCGTGCCGAGTTCGGCGCGGATAGCCTTTAGGCGGTCTTCGTAAATGTCGTCGCACATCGTTAAAAAGAGTTCGGGCGTAAGCGAGCCGTCGTTAAGGCCGGAAGTGTCTTCGGAAAGGCCAAGGGTTGCGAACTCGCCGTTTTTCGACGCAAGGTATCTCGAATAAATCCTCGGGTGGGATATCGGCAGGGCGGGGTTGCGGGGGTCGATATTTATCGGAGTTACGTATAGCCCGAATTCGGGATCGAGGCTCCGAAGGCAAAAGCGCGCGATGCCGTAAACGGATGCGCCGACGCCGGTTTTGAATTCGAGCCTTTGCCATGGCGTGAACTCATCGAGGATAAGGTCGATTATTTTTCCGTTAATCTTCAGGCGCGCGCGGTTTTTGGATTCCAATTGCGCCTCGCATTCAATCGACAGCTTTTGCGATCCGTTTAAGAAGGGATTTTCCGGGCCTTCGATGGTAAACGAAATTTTTTTGCCATTCCTTTTCGCGTTGATAGTACGGCCGCTTTTTACATTGCCTCCGTTTGCCGATGTGGTAACAAAGATGTAGTTCCCCTGCGTGCCGAGGAGGTCGGGCACACCCATGGAAGAAAGGAGCCTGCCTTCGAATTTCTCCGGCGGGAAAGTTACCGGCACCCTCTGCACCGCCACGCGCACGCCCAGCCGCGCAAGGAAGTTCCAGAAAGGCGCGCCCTTCCTCAAGCCCTCCATCACCGGTTTCGACAGCGGGAACCGGTATTTGCCGATTTTCAAAAGCCTTTTGGGAGGGCCGATGCGGGCTATCGAAAG
>JAZFVB010000228.1:0-2752 GCA_036447515.1 Nitrospinota bacterium | reverse complement strand
CGGAGCTTTTGTCGAGGACGGAACAATCAAGGTTTCGGGGGAAAGGGGATGCGTTGCGCTGGGTAACGCTGGCGATCTCAAGGTTCTCGGACTTCCCAATTTGGAAAACGCCCTTGCTGCTTGCGCCGTGGCACATTGTGCCGGCGCCGGCGCGGGGGCGATATCAACCGCCCTTTTCGTTTTTGAGGGAATAGAACACAGGATGGAAGCAGTGGCCGTAAAGGGCGGCGTTCGCTACATAAACGATTCCAAGGCAACGAACGTAAGCGCCGCCTTAAAGGCGCTTGAGGGAATTGAAGGGCGCGTTGCCCTCATTCTCGGCGGGCGCGACAAGGGCGGCGACTTCGCTCCATTGGCGGAGCTTGTGCGCGATAAAAGGGCGGCGGTCGTTCTTATAGGCGAAGCGTCGTCCAAGATAGCAAAAGCGTTTGAAGGCTATTCGGACGTGGAATATGCCGCGACGATGGAAGAGGCGGTGGAAAGGGCGGCCGCCGCCGCGTCCTCAAAAGAAGGCGGCACGGTTCTCCTGTCGCCCGCCTGCGCCAGTTTCGATATGTTTAAAAATTTCGAGGAGCGCGGAGAAGTTTTCAGGAAAGCGGTCTTAAAGTTCAACTCGAACTCGGAGGCGATGAATGCCTAAAAAACGCGAACCCGATTACCAACTGCTTTACTGCATGATTACGCTGATAATCATCGGGACGGTAATGATCTATTCGTCCAGCGGGACGATAGCCGGCACGCGGTACGGGGATCCCGCCTTCTTTTTGAAGCGGCAGATGATGTGGACGGTTGTCGGCGGCGTGGGCATGTTCGTTGCCATGCGTTTCGATTACCACAAGCTTGCAAAATACTCCGTTTACCTTTACGCGCTGGCCGTTGTCCTGCTGGTTCTCGTTCTGATACCGTTTTTCAGCCGCGAGGTAAGCGGCGCGCGCAGGTGGCTTTCGTTCGGCGGCCTCACTTTCCAGCCGGCGGAGTTCGCAAAGCTGGCCCTTATAATTTTCTTTTCCGCGTTTCTGGTTAAAAAGGAAAAAGCGGGCAGGCTCAAGGATTTCGTATCGGGCTACGCGCCGTGCGTCCTTGCGCTGGGGCTTTGCTTCCTCTTGATACTGATGCAACCCGACCTCGGCACTTCGATAATAATGGCGGCCGTTATCTTCTGCCTCTTTTTCGTTGCCGGCATAAGGTTCAGTTATCTTTTGGGAACGTTGCTGGGCCTGCTGCCCCTTCTCTACATCGCCATACTCAACGTGGAATACAGGCGCAAGAGAATACTGGCTTTCCTCGATCCGTGGGCCGATCCGTCCGATTCGGGTTTCCAGATAATCCAGTCGTGGGTGGCGCTTGGCAACGGGCACATTTTCGGGCAGGGGCTTGGACAGAGCAAGCAGAAGAATTTCTTCCTGCCGGACGCTCATACGGACTTCATATACTCCATCATCGGCGAGGAGCTTGGGTTAATCGGCTGCGTGGTCGTTGTGCTCCTTTTCATGGCGTTTGTCTATCGCGGCCTGAAAGTGGCCTTCAGGTCGCCGGAACCTTTCGGCATGTACCTTGCCGCCGGGATAACTTTGAATATCGGTTTGCAGGCGGCGGTAAACATCGCCGTTGCAACGGGGCTTTTGCCTACAAAGGGGCTGCCGCTTCCCTTCATTTCCTTGGGAGGGTCGGCGCTTGTTATGTGGATGATCGGAACGGGGATACTCCTTAATGTATCTGAACACACAACCTGAAAGGGAGATAGATGAGGATAGTTACGGCCGCGGGCGGTACCGGGGGGCACATATTCCCGGCCATCGCGCTGGCCGCGGAGCTGAAGCGCATGGGGCACACCATACTTTTTATGGGCGGACTTAAGGGTAATGAAGGTGAAAATGCAAAAAACGCGGGTTTTGATTTTATCGGAGTGGACGTGATAGGTTTTGACAGGTCGAACGTGATTAACCTTGTAAAGGCTTTCGCAAAGCTGCCCTTGGCCGTCCTGAAAGCCGGTAGTGCCCTGTCCACTTTTTCGCCGCACGCGGTAGTCGGCGCGGGCGGGTATGCTTCCGGGCCTGCGTGCCTTTCGGCGGCAATGAAACGAATTCCCCTTTTCCTTTTGGAGCAAAACGTATATCCCGGCCTCGTAACGAGAAAACTGGCCAAAAAGGCCAGAAGAGTTTACACCTCCTTCGGCGAGTCTTCCCGCTGGCTGAAAGGCGCGGACGTACTTTACGCCGGAAACCCGGCGAGGCCGGAGTTTACATTTACGCACCGCCGATACGATCCCGCCGCCAGAAGAAAAATCCTCATCTTCGGCGGAAGCCAGGGCGCGCATTCAATCAACCAAGCCGTTATCGACGCAATGCCGATGCTTGCAAAGCTAGGAATCGATTTCATCCATCAGACGGGCGAACGCGACTTTATGGAAATAAAGGAAGCTTACAAAAAACAGATTCCGGGAGCCGACGTAAGGCCTTTTTTTGAAAACATGGCGGATATGATGAAAAACGCCGATTTCGCCGTATGCAGGGCGGGAGCTTCCACCTGCGCGGAGCTGTCGCTAACCGGCCTTCCGGCGCTCCTTGTCCCGTATCCCGGGGCGGGCGGCCACCAGATGCTTAACGCGAAGGCGATGGAAAGCGCGGGCGCGGCGGAAGTGATCAAGGACGGCGAACTCAGCGGCGGAACCCTTTTCGAAAAGATAAAAGCTATCGCTACCGACGTGGAAAAACTTTCGCGCATGTCGGCAAACGCCCGCGAGGCGGCAAAG
>JAZFVB010000227.1:0-6548 GCA_036447515.1 Nitrospinota bacterium | reverse complement strand
ATAAAAGGCGCGGGAACGGATACGATAGTGATCAACGGCGGCAAGCCGTTAAAGGGGGTGGAGATCGAAATAATCCCCGACCGCGTGGAGGCCGGAACGTTCATGACGGCCGCGGCGATTGTCGGCGGGAGTTTGAAGATCACCAACTGCAACCCCGCGCATCTTGAGGCTATCACGCTCAAGCTCACGGAAATCGGATGCAAGATAACCGAAGGCGATACGTTCTTGGAAGTAACGGGTCCCGAAAAACCCAAACCGGCCGACATAGACACCTCGCCCTACCCCGGCTTTCCTACGGACATGCAGGCGCAGACGATGGCGGTATTGGCGCTTGCCTCGGGAGCAAGCATAATAACGGAAACAATATTCGAAAACCGCTACATGCACGTTGCCGAACTCAGGCGCATGGGCGCAAAGGTCAGGCTTAAAGGCCGCAATGCCTTCGTTACGGGAGTCGATTCCCTTTCCGGCGCCGAGGTAATGGCCACGGACCTTAGGGCAAGCGCGTCGCTTATCATCGCGGGACTGGCCGCCAAAGGGCAGACGGTTTTAAGGAGAGTCTATCACCTCGACCGGGGATATCAGAAGATCGAGGAAAAGCTTAGAAAAGTGGGAGCCGCAATAAGCCGCGAACCTGATTGAACAAAAAAACCTAAAAAAGTTTCTTTTGAGTTTTTCTGTAAGGCCAAAGAAGTTCGCATTTCCATTTAAGCGCCCTTTCGCATTCAATCAATCCATCTTGAAATTCAGGGCGCCACCAAGGTTTTTCCCTTAGTTTTTCACCGAAAACCACCAACAATGACGTTAAAAGATAATCAAGAGTTTTTCCGACCAAAAAAGGGGCAAAGAAATTTTCAAATTCTCTTTTATCAACCCATCGGGAAGCAACTTCATAGATCAAGCCATCCCTGCCTGTAAAGAGATGCCCTATTCTTCGGTAAGCCAGGGATGGGGGCACTTCAAATTTTCGGATAACTGTTTTTCTTAAATTGTCAGCAGCTTTTGAATCAGCATGAACACCTTGTGAAAGATCTGCATATAATCGATATTCATTTTGCCATCCAAGTTCACCCAGCCTTTCCTTAACCGAAGGAAGGCGGTTGTTGAAATACTTTCCCGAGCGCTTATCCGGGTTTTTGGACATCCACGCCAAGGTCGCACTTGATTCAAGCAGGCACCTTAACAAAATTAATGAGGATGTAACCTGTTGCTGTCTAATTAAAATATAAAGTCCTTCGACAAATTCCCGTTGTAGACGTACGAGCCTCCTGAAAGCTTCCAACGAGATTTCACTTTCAAAAGTAGACGGGGATGTTTTAGAAATGGAATTCTTAAACCATTTTATAGATTTCTCAAGGTAACCTGAAAAATTGCGGGTCTTTCGCACTAAATTCCCAAAATTGCCGGTTAAATCACAAAAAACTTTCTTAAAAGAACATACTTACTTGAAGCGTTTCTTAATATCCAGAATCTCTTCTATATTGGATTTGAGCGCTTCCACAATATCCGGGTCGAAATGCCGTCCGCTGTCCTCTTCTATAATCCCCATAGCCTTTTCGTGCGAAAAGCCTTCCTTATAGACCCTCTTTGACGTCAGCGCGTCATAAACGTCGGCCACCGCCACTATGCGCGCCGAAAGCGGTATCACCCAGCCTTTCGCGCCGCGCGGGTAGCCGGTGCCGTCCCACTTTTCGTGATGGTATTGGGCAATTTCATGTGCCATGAACAAGTATTCCGGGCCTTTGAGGATTTCCGCGCCGATGGCCGCGTGCGTTTTCATTATCTCGATCTCCTCGCCCTCAAGCTTGCCGGGTTTAAGCAAAACGTCGTCGTTTATGCCTACCTTACCTATGTCGTGAAGCTGGCTGGCGGAATAGATTTCATGCACGAAATTTTTATCGATTATCAAAGCGTATTTTTCAGTCTTTGCAAGTTCTTTCGCTATAACGCGGCAGTAGTGCTGCATTCGCAAAAGGTGTTCGCCGGTTTCGGGGTCGCGTTTTTCGGCCAACGCCGCGAGTTTTGCCATCATCGTAACCTGCGTCTGTTTAATGCCGTCCAGCAGCCGCGCGTTTTCGATGGCCGTCTGCCCCTGCCCGGAAAGCGTTCGCAAAAGCTCGGCGTCCACGTCGCCGAACTTTTCATTGTCGTGTTTGTTCACGACGATAATAATCGCCACAATCCCTTCCTTGCCTTCAATGGGGCTCGTGATGAAATTGCTTACATCGACTTTCAATCTGGCGGCGAATTTATGCTTGGCGGGTTCGTACTCGTTTACAATGACACTTTGCTTGGTGCCAAACGTTTCGGCAATCACGGGATAAGATGCAATACTGATTTCCTTCGGCAGGTTTTCCCGGCTTATTCCGGCCGCTCCCCGGAAAGCAATCCTGCCCTCGCCGCTGATGAAGCCGACCATCGCTATCTCGCTCATCAGCAGGTTTTTGGAATAATCGGCAATAGCGTCGAAAATGGAATCCAGGTCCAGCATCGAATTTATCCTGACGCTTATTCGGTTTACCTGTTCGATCAGCGCGGTCTTTTGTTGCAGGGTTTCGAAAGTGGTCATGAGATCGTTTACCATGTTGTCCATTTCCATCTGCGCGCGGTTCGATGTTTCGAGCGCGTCGAAGTGCTGAATGATGACTGACGTCATGGACGCAAGGGTCGAAACGACGCGAAGGTCGTCGGAACCGAGGGCGTCCCTGCCTTCTACCGGCTCGCAGACGAAGATTATTCCAACGGCATCGGGCGACCCGCCTTCCCTCTGGCGGATCAAAGGCGCGGCTATCATCGGACCCCCTATGGCAATCTTTACGGATTCTCCTTTTGAGAATATAACCTTTTCGCAAGGCTCGGCGAGTATAAGCGGTCTCAGCTCCGCGATAATTTTTTGGAACGGCGTTTTGTTCAGTGGAAGAACCGCGCCACTTTTCTCGGTCAGGCGGCCCTCGCAACGGAACGCCAGAAGTTCGAGGTCTTCCTTATTATCGTCGAGCGTCAGTATGCCGCACTTTTTTACCCGTAGCGCGGATTCGGTTTTTTGTAAAAGTACATCGAACGATTCGATAGCGCTGTCGTGCTGAAGAACCTGTTCGGCCAGTTCCTTGTAAAGGTCGCGCTCGTTGATGCCGGCCGTATGTTCAATGTCAGGGCCGCTGATGTCGAGTTTCATAACTATTTACGCTACCACAACTGCCGCCCCGTTTTCTATGATCCACGTCACATTTTGAATTTGAAGATGCAATATTTATCCTTAAAAAACAACAGGCATTCAAAACGCCTGTTCGCCCGTCGTTCGCTGGATGCTGGACAAGGGTCGTATATTCACGTAGGCTATTGCGGATGATCGATCTGCACATGCACACAATATTAAGCGATGGCGCGCTTATACCGGCCGAACTCGCCCGCCGCGCCGAGGTGATCGGTTGCCGATGCATCGCCATAACCGACCACGTTGACCAGCACAACGTGGAAACGGTGGCCGAGGCGTTGGCGCGTTTTTGCGGCGAGGATGGGCACAGTATAAAGATCATTCCGGGGGTGGAGATCACGCATGTGCATCCGTCCCAAATAGCCGGGGTGGCCGAACTTGCCCGGAAAAACGGGGCAAAATTAATCGTTGTACACGGAGAAACCGTCACCGAACCTGTGGAAAAAGGAACTAACGAAGCCGCCATAGACGCCGGAGCTGACATACTTGCGCATCCGGGGCTGATCGCGCCGGAAACCGCCAAACGGGCCGCTTCATCGGGCGTAATGCTCGAAATCAGCGGGCGAAAAGGACACGCCTTTGCAAACGGCCATGTTGCCCGCATTGCGCTGGATGCTGGCGCGGAGATGGTTTTTAGTTCCGATGCCCACGCGCCGTCGGATATGCTCGGCCTTGAAGACGCCCTAGAAATAATAGCGGGTGCGGGACTTACGGAGGAACAGGGACGAACGGTTTTAAAGAATAATTTAAAACTGGCGGAAAAGTACATTGGCTCGCTATAAGAGAATAACAAAGAAAAAAAAGGTGGACGCGCCGGACGAGTTCATATCGTTTTGGGGCCATGCGATCACCTGGATCGGCGAAAACAAGAACAAGGTTATTTTTCCCGTTATAGGCGTGGTTGCGATTGCGCTGATTGTCGTAATGGCGTTTTTCTACAATAACCAAAAGGAGCAGACCGCGTCCACCGAGCTGGCCTTCATCCTTAACGATTTCCCGAGGCAAGCGGGCGCGGATGCCCAAAAGATGGCGCGGGAGCTTAACGAATTCTCCGAGCGGCATTCCGGCGCGACTTCAGGCCGAATCGGCATCCTTTACAACGCGCACGCCCTTTACATCGATAAAGACCTCGAAGGCGCGGCAAATGTTTACCGCAAGGTAATAGGCCAAAATCCCGGCGACCTCCTCTCGCGACTGGCCGCCATCGGCCTGGCGACCTCCCTTGAGGAAAGCGGAAAATACGCCGAAGCGATAGAAACGCTTAAGAAACTCCGCGTTGACAAGGAAAACCCGTTCCTCGAAATGACCGATATGGCTATTGCAAGGAATTACGCCCTTAACAATGATAAAAGTTCCGCCCTAAACGAATATCAATATTTCCTTGCGCAACACCCTTCGTCGCCCCTTGCCGCCACGGTTGAGGAGCGCATGGACGCCCTGCAGTAATACGTAATATGGAGGCGACCCATCTTTAATTCGCCGCACTAAAAAAGAAATTTTAAAAGCGCGAAGCCGCCGACAAGGCACACCACGAAAGCAACCGTAACGAGGTTGAAATACCGGTCTATGAACGATTTTATTTGCGGCCCAAACTTCCACACGAGTCCGGCCTCAAAATAAAAGCGTATGCCCCGCGAAAAAAGCGACGCCATTACGAATACCGGAAAACTTATCTTGAACGCCCCGGCCGCTATCGTAAAGACCTTGTAAGGCAGGGGCGAAATTCCGGCTATCGCCACCGCCCATGCGTCGTAATCGCGGTAGAGGTTTTGGATGACCGCGTACTTGTCTATCACCCCGTAAAACTCCAGTATCCTAAGCCCGATGGAGTCCAGCAGAAAGAGGCCGATAGCATACCCCAGCATCCCGCCGAGAACGCTGAACAAGGTGCAGGCAAAGGCGAACCTAAACGCCCGCTCCGGCTTGCCGACCGCAAGGGCAAGCAAAAGGGGGTCGGGCGGAATGGGGAAAAACGACGACTCCACAAACGAAAGCACGCAAAGCGCCGGAAGGCCGTAAGGAGTGTCGGCCCAGTGGAGAACCCAGTCGTACAGTCTCCTTAGAGGTTTAAACATATTCCGGTTTTATAACACATCGGCGCCCGCAATCGGGGCGTTTTATTTTGCGGCGCTTGACGTTATACTTGTAACCGTCATGGAAAAAAACCTGCCTTTGCTGTTAAGGATTTTCGATTACATTGCCGCTGTCGTTTACGGCCTTTTAACCGCGCTCTTTAGCGCGCTCGCCGTTTCCCCGGACTGGCCAATGCCTTTGGGGATGCTTGCCGGAATGTTTTTGGGAACGGCCGCCTTCGCGGCGGTTTTTATAGCCTCTCGCAAAGTTGCGGGCGGATATGAATTACTTATGTCGGGAATGATTATTTGCATGTCAACCGGCATGATAGGCGGAATGTGGATAACGGGGGGAAACCCTACCGCGTTCGAACTGTCGGCTTTCAGCATTCTTGCGGGACTCTACGTGCAGTTCCATCTGCATATGTACGATAATAGCCTTCACGGCGAAATGGAAATAAAGGACTGACCATGGGCGAAGAGCACGTAAAGAAGTGGAACAAAGCCTCAAAAAGTTTCGATTCGTCTGCCGCGAGCGACGAAAAGCGGTTCGGAAGTTACAAAATGGAACTTTTTGCGAAGTGCCGCGGAAAGACGCTGCTGGTCGCCGCCGGGACGGGACTCGATTTCAAGTTCTTCCCGGACGGGCTGGACATTACCGCGATAGATTTTTCGCCCAAGATGCTGGAAGTGGCGCGCGAAAAGGCCGAAAATTATAACGGCGACCTTAAATTGGTGGAAGCCGACGTCCATGCGCTGGAGTTTGCCGACGGTGCATTCGATACGGTTGTTACGTCGTGCACGTTCTGCTCCGTGCCCGATCCCGTACAGGGATTGAAAGAACTGCACAGGGTGCTGAAAGGCGACGGGCGGATGCTTATGTTCGAGCACGTGCGCCCCACGCATTTCCTTCTGGGCGCCATGATGGATATTCTTACGCCTTTGGTGCGCAACTTCGGGCCGGAACTTAACCGCCCGACGGCTGACAACGTCCGCGCCGCCGGATTTAAAATAACGCGCGAATTCAACATCTACCTCGACATGGTAAAGCTCTTCGAAGCCGTCAAGGCATAACGTGGAATTTCACCGGGGGCACGTAAGTAACACAGGCAATCCTGCCTGTGTCGCGGACAGATACAGTCTTTAGAGTCAAGCACATTTTTCATGTAATTTCGGATTAAATTTGGTTTTGTTTTTCAAAACGCCGTAAACGATATGAAGCAATTTTTTCATGCAAGCCACCAGCGCTACTTTATTGGATT
>JAZFVB010000226.1:0-5234 GCA_036447515.1 Nitrospinota bacterium | reverse complement strand
TGTTGCCTACCGCTTCCGGGACGATATGTTCGTACGTCGTCTTGTTTTTCAGGACGGCGTCGACATGAATGCCGCCCTTGTGCGCGAAGGCGCTACGCCCCACAAACGGCTGGTGGATGCGCGGCCTCATGTTGGCGATTTCCGATACAAAACCGGAAACGTCCTTAAGTTTTTTCAGGCTGGCCGCGGAAAGGCATTTGTAGCCCATTTTCAGTTGCAAGTTAGGAATGACGGCGCATAGGTCGGCGTTACCGCACCTCTCGCCGATTCCGTTTATCGTACCCTGCACATGCCGCGCTCCCGCGCTTACAGCGGCAAGGGTATTGGCCGTTGCGAGATCGCCGTCGTTATGTGTATGTATTCCCACCTTGTGCGACACTTCCTTTATAACTCTCAGCGTGGCCTCCATGATTTCGTGCGGAAGCGATCCGCCGTTTGTATCGCATAGAACCAACAAGTCCGCCCCGCCGTCCAGGGCGGCCTTCAGGCAGTCCAAGGCGTACTTATCGTCCTTTTTGTACCCGTCGAAAAAATGTTCGGCATCGAAGATCACTTTTTCCACTTTTTTCCTGAGGTAGCGCATCGAATCGGCGATAAGATCGAGATTGTGCGCTTTCGATACGCGCAGAACGTCTTTTACGTGCAAGTCCCACGTTTTGCCGAAAACAGTTACGACAGGCGCCCGGCTTTGAACAAGGAGCTTCAGGTTGGGATCTTTTGCCGGGGTGAACTTCGGGTGATGCGTACTTCCAAACGCGGCAATCCGCGCGGTTTTAAGCTTTAATTTAGCCGCCTTCTTGAAGAACGCCACGTCCTTCGGGTTGGAGCCGGGCCAGCCGCCTTCGATGTAGTGTACGCCGAGGTCGTCGAGCTTTTCAGCTATGCGCAACTTGTCCTCAAGTAAAAACGAAACGTCCTCCGCCTGGGAGCCGTCGCGCAGCGTCGTATCGTACAAATATAGTTTCTTAGGGGGCATTACTTTATTCCTGTCCGGCCCGATCCAGATTGAACCCTTTGTGTAAAACCTTAACCGCCTTGTCCACGTCGCCTTTCCTTATTACACACGAAACTTTTATCTCCGAGGTTGAGATCATCTGTATGTTTATATTTGCGCCCGCAAGGAACGAAAACATCTTGGCCGCCACGCCCGTATGCGAGCGCATTCCGACGCCTATAATCGAAACCTTAGCAACGTCTTCGTCAAGCAAAACGTCCTTTGCGCCTATTTCCTTAACCGCCTCTTTAAGGCTTTTCAGCGCCTTTTTCGCTTCCGTATTCGGCACGGTAAGCGAAAGGTCGGTAAGTTCTTCTGCGCTGACGTTCTGGATGATCATATCAACGTTTATTTCATTTTCAGCCACCGCCTTGAATATTTTGGCGGCAATGCCCGGACGGTCCGGCACGCCGATAATGGTTACTTTTGCCTGATCCCTGTTAAAGACAACCGAAGATACCGCTACTTCTTCCATCGAAGACTCCTCTTCAACGACCCACGTTCCGGGCCCGTTTGTATATGATGATTTTACCAGAATGGGCATTTTATATTTCGCGGCGAATTCCACCGATCTAATCTGCAAAACCTTCGCCCCCATGCTGGCCATTTCCAGCATCTCCTCGTAGGAGATGCGTTCCAGTCTCCTTGCCTGCGGCTCAATGCGCGGATCGGTGGTATAAACGCCGTCAACGTCGGTGTAGATTTCGCACCTGTCGGCCTTTAGGGCCACGGCTATCGCCATTGCCGTGGTGTCCGATCCGCCCCTGCCGAGAGTGGTTATGTCGGCCACGTGCCCGTCTTCCGAAAGGCGCACGCCCTGGAAGCCCGCAACCACGACCACATATCCCTTGTGGAGCCACCGCTCGATGTTCTTCCTTTCAATGTACCTGATCCTCGCCTTGGTGTGCATGTCGTCCGTTATGATGCCGCTTTGCCTGCCGGTAAGGCTTATCGCCTTAAGGCCCAGCGAATGCAGGGCCATCGTAAGGAGCGGGATCGTCACCAGCTCGCCGGTTGAAAGGAGCCTGTCCATTTCGCGCTCGTCCGGCGCGCTGCAAAGCTCATTGGCCATTTTGACGAGATTGTCCGTTTGGCCGGCCATGGCGGAGACGACAACGACAATCCCGTCGTTTTCCTTTCCGGCATCCGCCACCAGCTTTGCAACGGCCTTCATCCTATTCACGTCGCGCACCGAAGTGCCGCCGTATTTTTGCACCACTAAAGACATAATCGCGTTATTTTATCGCAACTTACGTCAAAAGTATGCAATCGATTCAATTAAAAAACAGGCCTCTTATACTTGCCCCCTGGAAACGTTGCGGAAAGTTTATCCGCCTACGCAGAAAACCAATCCTTTAGCCGCTGATGAATGCGAAGCGGGTAACTTCGGCGAGTTGTCGTCCAGCCTGCGCTGTCAGAGCGCTACGGCGTGACGAGAGCCCGAAAGGACATTCCACACGCTTACACGTGGGGTTCCACAGGCCGTGATTCAGGGTTTTTAAATCCCTTGCCCGTCGGTCTCGATCTTTATCTGTCGGCCGCAGTGCTTGCAGTGGACGGCGTCGTATTCGTGGTGGTTAAGGCCGCAGTCGGGGCACTGGTAAATAACCTTTTGCGGGCGTATGATGTCGCGCGCCAACTTTACAAAAAGGGTTATCCCGAAAACCATGATGAAGATCGCCAACGCCTTGCCGGTGGTCCCATGAAGCGTGATATCGCCGAAGCCCGTGGTGGTAAGGGTGGTTAACGTAAAGTAAAGGGCGTCGATGTAGGTGTTTATGGACTCGTTACTTTCAACCTGCATGACGTAAACGATATCGGTCATAACGAAAACAAAAATGAACAGGTTAAGGGCGGAATAGAGGACTTCCTCGTTGCGCACAAACCAGTTGCGTTTCACTTTCAGCGTAACGAGAAGCCTGTATGTGCGGAGTATGCGGAGCGATCTTATAACACGCAAAAAGGCCAGATCGCCCATAAAATACGGTGCGAAAAGGGACGTTATGACAATAAGGTCCAATAGGTTAATAAGGCCGAATATGAAACCGGTTTTCCTGACGGCAATCCACAGCCGCACGATATATTCAATGAGAAAGATAACGCCGAAAAATATTTCAATAATCCTGACCATTATTTCTTTCGGAAATATGGGTTCCAAAAGAAAAAGGAAAATCGCTATAACGTTAACCGCCAGAAGAAAACGGTTAAACACTATGCTTTCCTTGGTTTTCCCGTAGAAAAGGTTCCTCAGGCGTTTTTTGGTATCTAAATTTTTCGTGCTCACATAAACATTCTATCCCTTAATTTGTCCGCATCAAAAGCCATGGCCGTACCTTTCCAAAATTGCCCAAAAACG
The DNA here is from genome assembly GCA_036447515.1 of Nitrospinota bacterium. Taxonomy (GTDB): domain Bacteria; phylum Nitrospinota_A; class UBA7883; order JACRGQ01; family JACRGQ01; genus JAZFVB01. Next base: position 1,884 of record JAZFVB010000226.1, on the reverse strand, counting down.
AATCTATTTCGGCCAGGCCGAAGCTCAAAAAGTCTAGTAAGGACTTTTACATCAACCTGATAGAATGTCCGGATGGAAAACCTTCGCTTCGTGCTTTTCGTGCTGGTCTTTTTGGGAATTTATACGGGAATGCACGCACTGGTATATACAAGCGTGGCGAACGGCATGGGCCTTTCGGGTTGGGGAAGAAAAGCCCTGCTTATATTTTTTGTGCTCGCGGCATTGACGTTCCTTTTCGATATCTTCTTGCGGCGCAAATTCTTTATATATCCGATAGCGTGGACGGGCGCCATGTGGCTGGGAATCCTTGGAATTTCCTTTTCGGTAATGGCGGTTAAAAAGATTATTGACCTCATCCTCCCCGGTTTTTTGGGACAAACGACGGTTGCCGGGCTTATCATCATCTTTTTCCTAACGGCTTATTCGCTTTACAACGCCTCGCTGCCCGTCCGCGTGAAGGAATTCAATACGCCGTTAGACGGTTTACCCGCAGAGCTTGACGGATTTTCGATAGTACACCTTGCCGATCTGCACCTTTCAAGGCTTAAAGAGGTGGAATGGCTGAAAGACATCGTTAAAAAAGTTAACGGATTGAACCCCGACCTGATAGTAATCACCGGCGATTTAATAGATGAAGACGCTGGAAACCTTGCCGTATTCGAAAATCCCTTAAGAGAACTTAAGTCCAAATATGGGGTAATAGCCGTGCCCGGCAACCACGAATATTACGCCGGGATAAAAACCATGAAGGATTTGTGTAGAAGAACCGGGATAAAACTGCTGATAAACGAAAAAACAACCGTTGCCGGCAGGCTGGATGTAATAGGCCTGGACGATAACGAGGGAAGAAGTTTTTCCGATCCGATGGATATTACCGGCCCTCTGCTGGCAAATTCGGATAAAAGCAATCCCGCCATACTCCTTTACCACAGGCCGCGCTCGTTCGAAGAGGCCGCTGAAATAGGGATAGACTTGCAACTTTCCGCCCATACGCACATGGGTCAGCTCCCCCCCATTGATTTTATAGTTTGGATTTTGTTCAAGTACAGGTGGGGTCTTTACAGATATGGATCGTCGTTTATCCATACAACCAGCGGAACAGGCACATGGGGTCCCCGGATGCGCCTTTTTTCGCATTCCGAGATCGTGGTTATTAAACTAGCCGTTAAGTAAGCCGCAAACGCGCTTAACTTCAAATCCTTGCTACGCGGTGTCATATTTCTGTTGACAAATCAGTCAATCTTGTTATAAATTTAAATCCTTCGCTAGGGTGCTAAATATATAAAGCATTATTGCGTTATGCAGTTATGGGGGGTTTGAAGGCATGTCTCGTGAACCAAGCGGGTGTGTTAATAATTTAATTACTAATATTAGAAATTTTGTTTGCTTTCTTGCAAAAAGAGTGCAAAAATAACAGTGAATGAATCGCTTTTGCCGATCATTTATTGTAAACAATTTTTAATACAGACAAAAGGAGAATTAAGATGGCACAGACATTCAAGGATAGGCTTAAAATCCTTATGAAAGGCGAAAGACCCTATACCTGGGCCAAGCAGGTAGGAATCGAAAAAGGGCTTTTTCAATATTACTGGCAAAAGGAAAAAATACCCACTTATGAAAACCTGCTCAAAATCCAAAGGCACGCCGGATGCTCGCTGGACTGGTTGCTGACCGGTAGAACGGTTGCCTTCGATAGGATTGAAGACCTTCCTATGGTCAGCGAGAAAAATCCACGATACGGAGCCCGCAATCTCCGTCTTGCAAAAACAATTACAAAAGTTAAAGACGTCTACCAAAAAAAGGCCGATAAGGACATAAATGCCCTTGAGTACGTTGTTGAGGCAATTTTAGGAAAACGCTCCTAACTATTTTAGAGTCAGTACC
>JAZFVB010000225.1:0-2053 GCA_036447515.1 Nitrospinota bacterium | reverse complement strand
CGCCGCATCCGCCAGGCCGTCGATAAGCGCTATGTATCGCCGCTGGTACGAGGCGGCCTCCGACGCGCTTAGCGTTTCCTCGCCGAGGATATCCATGGTAAACGCAATGCCATCTTCGTGAAGCCGTTTCAACACGGGCAGGGTTTCGGCAAGGTTTGCGCCGGCTATGAACTGCCGGGCCATCCGCAGGACGTTTTGCTTTACTGCGGCCGCGGCTATCCCGCCGACGATTGGGGCGGTTGCCGCTTTCAGCGTGGCGCCCATGATCGTGGGCAGTTCGCGGCCCTCTTTAAGGAGGTACTCCTTTACGTGGGATGTAATCTGTCCATACGTTTTAAGTGCGGGCAGCACGTCGACGAAACGTAGCAGGTCGATCTTGAAGGAGGGGTCTTTCATTGCCCACTCGACCACTCTTCCGTGCCAGTATTTTTTGTCGAATAGGCCGGGAGCCTCGCCGCTTGCCTGGCGGAATATTTCCTTGCCAAGTTCGATAACCCGGTTTTCTACCTCGACGTTGCTGGCAGACATAAGTTTATTCTACCTTTATTCGATATAAATGTTTTTTCCCCGACAAGGAAGCCTGGAAAATAACGGCATGGATGATCGCCTGGGAATGGACGCTCGGTGACGATGAGATAAGGGACGCGGCGGCCTGTAAGGAGCTTGGGATACAAGTAACGGGCCTTATCGGTAATAACCGTAAAGCCTTTCCAAATGTTCGCAATTTCCTGTAAAATAAAAATGAAGGTAATGCCGGACTTTTTTAAAGGCGTTTCGGCAACAGTTGGTCAATTGCCGTGGAACTTATGGCGGCTATATTCCATTGGAGTGAAAAATGTTCAAAGAAGTCGGGTTCGAGCTTGAGGCGCACCAAAACTGGCTGAAGGAACGCGCCAAGGCAATGGCCGCCATGAAGCAGAGCAATTTCGTAACGATTTCACGCGAGTATGGATGCGACGGTTATCCGATGGCGATGGCGTTGCGTGAGCTTATAAACAAAAAACACGGGGATTCGCCGTGGATAATCGTCAGCCATCCGATTATGGAGAAACTTATCTCGGACGAAGATATTGGGGCGGAGCTTATTGACGATATAAGCGAAAAGCGTTACAGGTTCATGGACTGGTTCATTGACGGACTTGTGCCGGATTACCTTAAGTCCGCGCAGTCGCATGTTTTCGAAAGAATGCGCACGCTGATCCTGAACCTTGCGGAAAAGGGCAACTGTATAATTCTGGGGGGAAGCGCTCAGATAATAACCGGCCAGCTCGATCCTCTCAAGTTCAACGGCATTCATACCAAGATAATCGGCTCGCACAATATACGGCTGAGCAAAGTGATGGATAAATTCGGGCTGCACCGGGACGAAGCCGAAAAGCGGCTTAACGAAAAGGAAGAGGCGAGGAACAAGTTCATAGAGGACTTCACCGGCAAATCGGCGGCGGATGATTTGCTTTATCACATGGTGTTCAATAACGACCGCAACACGCCGGAGACGATGGCAAAAACCATTTTCGCTTATCTGGAGATTCGCGGAATAGTCTGACGCCGTCCGGTAGCTTTATAATCGCTTCCTCCTTCACGCCTTCGGCATATCGCGTGGCGGATGCGCATCGAATTGTGCAATAATCCGGTATGTACTGTGCGGCTGAAAGAAGGCTTTACATAAAAGCGAACGGGGAAATTCCCTGCTGGTGCTACAACGGCGAAGATAAAATACTTTTCAACTCCGACCAAAATACCGATTTCGTAAAATCCGTTTATCTGGGCGAAAACTACGCCCACATGAGACGCTCACTGGAAAAAGGCGCGGCGCCGTGGCCCGGGATTTGCCAAGGGTGCCCGGAAATGAAACCGGACGTGCCCTACCTCAAAGACCGGGGCGTAAAGGGGGCAATCGAGAGTATCCAACTGGAGTTTTCGTTCCTTTGCAACATCGAGTGCGTAACGTGCATTCCAAAAAAGGAAAGGAAAGTGCAAAAATCGCCCCCGTACAACATGCCGTATGACTTGCTGAAAAAGGCAATGGACGATATCGCCGGCGCGGGATACG
>JAZFVB010000224.1:0-4887 GCA_036447515.1 Nitrospinota bacterium | reverse complement strand
CTTGCAGGAAGCCGCCGACGTTATAGAAACATTCGTGGCGGGCAAAAAGGCGACCACCTTCAAGGTGGGCGGCAAGGAATACGACATCACCATTAGAGGCGATAGATCGTTGTTCAGGGATTTCCACGCCCTTGAGGAACTCCTCATTTACACTCCGTCCGGCAAGGCTGTGCCCCTTAAATCGTTTGCCAGCATAGAGCAGACGTTCGGCCCCACCTCCATAGAGCACATAGAATTGGACAGGTCTATAACGCTTAACGTTACCATCGCGAACGAAATAGCGCTGGAACAAATGATGGACAGGGTAACGGAAGAGGTTGTGGCCCCCATACGCCAAACACTGCCTTACGGATACAACATAAGCTTAACCGGCAGCGCGGAAGACCTTAAAAGGACGGCCGACGCGCTTTCCGGCTCTTTCATACTGGCCATGATTATCATTTATCTCTTGATGTCGTCGCTATTCGAATCGTTCCTCTATCCCTTCATAATCATGTTGACCGTTCCGCTGGCGGCGGCGGGAGCCATTTGGGGGGTAGTGTTGACGCACTCGGAGCTTAATGTCGTAACGATGCTGGGATTCGTAATCCTTAGCGGAATTGTGGTAAATAACGGCATACTCATTATCCACCAGGCGCTTCGCTACCAGGAGGAAAAACAGCTTACCCCCGGCAAGGCCATGGTCGAATCGGTTAAAGTGCGGATAAGGCCGATATTCATGAGCTCGATAACGACGATTTTGGGCATGCTGCCCCTTACGTTCCGTGGCGGAGCGGGGTCGGAAATCTATTCGGGCCTCGGCGCGGCGATTGTGGGGGGATTGGCGCTTTCGACGATATTTACGTTGATTCTACTGCCATCGTTTTTCATCATGCTCAGCCGCATCAAGAACTTTTTGCAAAAAAGCTTATTTTGAAACCGATTCAATCACTTCTTGCTCTCCTCTTTCAAAAGCGCGCTGTTGCCGTCGCCCATTTTTTTATAGAGCAAGGTAAGCCCGTAATGCGCCTCGGCGAGTTCTTCGTCCGCTTTTAGCGCCTTAAGGAAGAAATCTTCCGCCAGCTCCAGCCTGTTGCCCGATGCGTAAAAGTCGGCAAGCCATAAGAGTATTCCGGCTAAATCGGCGTCCAGCCCAACGGCCCTGCGATAGCTCCGTTCGGCTTTTTCCAGCTCTCCTTTTTCCCTTTCCATATTGCCTTTCGCCGCCCATACCCGGGCATCCCTTGGAGCTATGCCAAAAGCCGCGTCCAATTCTTTTTGGGCGGCTTCAAAGTTGCCCTCTTTCAGCGCGTATATATTGCCAAGGGCGACGTACGCGGCCGGATAGCCGGGATAGCGTTTTTTGATCCGTTGAAACTGTTTTACGGCTCCGGCGGTATCGCCCGTTTCCAGATACGTCTTGGCCAGCGTTTCCATCAGCTGGATGTTCGATGGGTCGACTTGGAGTGCCTTTTTCGACCTATCGATAACCCGGGCGTATTTTTTATCGTTTATCAAGCTTTGAATATCAACCAATTCGGTGTGCGCAAAAATAAGGTCTTTCGGGTCTTTTGCGTCCGATCTTTCGTTTTCATCGAACTCAACGTCCCCGTGTATGTAACCCAGGCTAACGAGCTTTAACAATATTTCGCCGTCCTTATCGCGCCGGACGCTGGCCACCCCGCCCTTTTGGGAAACTCTTTTAATATCTTCCAGCTTTCTGGCGTATTTCAGGGCAAGTTCGTTTTGGATTTCGTAGATGTTGTTCAGTTCCATCGGATCGTTTTTCAAATCGTAGAATTCGCGTTTCGGAAGATTTATGTACTCGTATTCGTCGGAGCGGATCGATTCAGGCCGAGCCCACCCGTAATGCGACATCGGATAATGCGATTCCGCATACGACAAAAGCCGCAAATCTTCATCATCGCCCCGCATTGCCCCCAAAAGCGATACTCCCTGTATATCCGATTTCATCTTTTCGCCGACGCCTTCGCCGAGGTCAAGAATATCCAGCATCGTTGGGAGTATGTCTATGTGCCGCACCATATTTTTTACGCTCTTTCGCGCGTATTTCCCGCCCGGGAGTTTCATCACCAGCGGCACCCATATTGTCGAGTTGTATAAAAAAATCGCATGGGTATTCTCGCCGTGTTCGCCCAGGCTTTCCCCATGGTCGGACGTAAAGATAATCAGCGTATTGTCGTAAAGGCTAAGCTCCTTCAGTTTTGCAATCAAAACGCCTATCTGGCTGTCCGTGTATGCTATCTCGCCATCGTAGAGGTTATCCGAATAGATCGAATAAAAAGGTTCCGGCGGTTCGTACGCGAAGTGGGGATCGAAAAGGTGCACAAACGCAAAAAAGGGCGGTGAAGATGAACCGGTTCGCCCTTCAATCCACTCTACGGCGCGCCCGATAATCGATTCCGCGTTCCTGAACTCGTAGTTTAATATCGCCTTTTTTTTCGGCTCTTCGTCCAGGTTGTCGTCGTAAATGTCAAAACCCTGGTCGATCCCGAAGCTGGAATCCATAACCAGCGCACTTACGAAGGCGGCAGTATCGTATCCGGCGGCCTTAAGGATTTCAGCCATGGTGTTCAGCTCCTCGGGAGCCGTGAATACGCCGTTGTCCCTGACGCCATGGAAATTCGGATAAGTCCCCGTAAGAATCGAAATGTGCGAAGGTAGCGTAAGCGGGGCGTGTGAGTACGCCTTTAGAAAATAGACGCCGTCGCTGGCAAGCGCGTCGATATTAGGCGTCTCAATCTTGTCGTAGCCGTATAAAGACAGGTGGTCCGCCCGCAACGTATCGACGCTTATCAGTATCACGTTAGGGGCGCTGTTCCGGTACGGCTTTTTCGCGGCGGTGCACGAATAACCGGCAATCAAAAGAAATACCGCTATTAAAGGTAACTTATTTTTCAAACGATGCTCTTGGAAAGTAATTTTAACAAAACTGGAATAACACGACAAGGAAGCGGCGGCGCTTCGATTGTAGACAGCCTCACAAGAGATATCCAAAATGTGGCAAACTGTGTTATGCGATTTTTACCAAAAAGCGGTATCAGGGCGGATTTCGATCTTTTAGCCCTTTGTACGCTGGCATTCCTTTATTCGTTACTTATATTTTCTCACGGTATTTACGGATATGGCATATTAGACTGGGACGCCACATTCATGGTCACCGAAGTATTCAGGCGCTCGATCGTCCTTTTCGGCGAACCACCGCTATGGAATCCGTACGGTTGCGGCGGAATGCCGATTATTTTCCATCCGCAGTATCCCATCTCGCCGCTTTGGGTCGGCCCCCCGCTCCTACTCGGCACCGTAGTAGGAGTAAAAATCAGCATCGTGCTCCATTTCATTATCGGCGCGGCGGGCATGGTATTTTTATCCAGGAAACTGGAGTTCAGCAGGGCCGGCGTATGGGCGGCGACTTCGATATTCGTATTCAGCCCCTTTCATTCGTGGCATCTCTTTGCCGGAATCGGAATTTTCATCGGAATCATGCTTCTTCCCTGGCTTGTCTATTTTCTCCTGGATTCCGGACACAGCTATAAAAGCGCTTATATGGCCGGTGTAGTTGTATTTTTGTTGATAACCGGCCTTGCGCCGACCATGGTAATTCCGATTTTCATGTTCATAGCCATCTGGTTCGTTTTCGAATCGTTTGCCAGACGGAGTCCGAAGCTTATTTTAGGCGTTACCGGCGCCGTTGCCATGGGAACGCTTTTTTCGCTTTTCAAGGTTCTTTACACGTTGGAATTTTTTCAGCGCCAAGGCGGCAGGAATACTGACTACCTAATCCCCGCGCTCAGTTTCGACATTCTTCCACACGCCCTTTTCGTTCCGGAAAAAGCCTTAGTGCTCTCTTCGCACCTTACCGAACTTCCGCCCGGTTTTTTGGACATAACCGATATGTGGGAACTTTCCGTGTATATAGGAATACCGGCGGGAATAATGGTCATTATCGGCATCGCTACCGGATTCAGAAAAATATGGCCTCTTCTTCTTTCCATGTCAGTAAGTCTGTGGGTAGCAGCGGGCTATAATGCCGATTTTTCGTTATTTGAGTTTCTTCATAGGTTGCCGATTTTTGATTCGATGCGTTACGCCAGCCGTTTTCGCGTCGGCTTTTTTTTCGGGCTGGCGCTTTTGGCCGGCATGGGAATGACCGTACTCTCAAGGAAAGTAAAAGGGACCTTTATGGGACTGCTAGCGGCATTAATTCTTATCGACCTCCTTATGGCGAGCGCGCCGCTTATGTATAGGACCTTACATATGCCGATGGATATAATAAAGATTGAGCAAACTCCCGGCCCGTTCAGGCAGGTGTGGATGTTGCCCATATTTCATCAACCTCTGAAATATACCGACTATAATACCTACCCGACCGGTTATCGCAATGAGTATCTGCACATCATGAAAAACATCGGTATCGCAAAATGCTACGATCCCACGCCCGGGCGCCGCGCCACCAAGGGCGCGGGGGAGCCTGGCTATGCCGGGGAAATCTTTTCCGATTCGCCCTCGAAAATAGAAGGAATCGACTGGACGCCAAGATCGGCTGTTGTAAAAATCGAACGCGAAAAAGAGGGGCTGCTGTTTTTGAACCAGAATTGGGATCCCGGATGGAACGCGGAAATAAATGGACAAAGCGCCGAAGTGGTAAAGGCGCAAGGCCTGGTTGCCGTGCAAACGCCCGCCGGAAAGTCAACTGTGCGATTTTACTACCTTCCACGCGAATGGCTTTCCACCCTTGCGCTTTCATTTGTTTCGATTGTACTCCTTGGTTGGCTGGCATTCAGGCGCGGCCGGGACTGAGGCAATTGGACGTCTTTTGTAACGCCCTCGCCTGCGAACACAAGCTTCAAGCCCGGATTGGCAACGCGCCGTTAGTTTTACGCGCAT
>JAZFVB010000223.1:0-3936 GCA_036447515.1 Nitrospinota bacterium | reverse complement strand
GGCTGGTATCCGAACTGGAAAAAACGTTCCCCCGCTTAAAACCGCGTTGGCAAAGTTGGCTAAGGCGGTTTCATTTGTTCCGATAATCGGCGGCGCGGTAAAAGAAGCGATCTACGGCAAAATCGGTTCCGCCGATTACCTGGCGGCGGGGGATATGCGCCCCATACTTGTAAGGGTGGTAAACGAAGACCTGGAGCCGCTGCTGAACGATATAAAAAACGAAACGCTCCTTATCTGGGGAGATGGCGACACCGCAACGCCCCTTGAAGCCGGGCGCAAAATAAACGCCGGGATTCCCAATTCGCGCCTTGAAATAATCGAAGGCGCGGGGCATTACGCTTTCGCCGACAGGCCGGAAGAGTTTTACGGCCTCCTTGAGGATTTTCTAAAAAGCTCCCCAGGGAGGGACGCATGAGCATGTTTTTAATAACCGCCGTTTTTTTCTGGCTGGTTTTTTCGCTCATCATGTTCCGCACCTTTGCGCACGTCCTGCAGGTGGAACGCTACCACACCGATGCGTACCTGAAATGGGCGGCGGGCGGCGGATGGTTAAAGAGCTACTGCCCCAGGCATTACCTGTTGCTTGTGCACGGCACGGTGCCGGTATTTATCGTCTTGGCGCTTCCGAAACTTTTTTTGCCGGAAGAATACGCTTACGGTATCCTTGCCGCCATTGCGGTTTTCCTTTCGCTGGACATAGACAGGACACGCGGGATCTCTAAAAAACCTTTCGTTGTTACGCCAAGGATAAAGCGGCTGCTGGCGGCTACATTGATAATAGAAGCGGCTGTCCTGGCGATTGGCTTCTATCTTAGCTACCACACGCTTGCGGGAACTTCGATAATAATCGCTTACTTCCAGCCGCTCTTTATCGCGGCGGGAAGTATTGCCGTGTCGCCCGTCGAGAAGTTCATACAGGAGGGTTTCAAGAAAAGCGCCGTCGCCAAACTTGGGGCCAAAAAGGTCATCGCAATTACCGGCAGTTACGGAAAGACGGGAACAAAGGAGGCGATAGCGCACCTTTTGGAGACTTCTTACCCCGTTCTCAAAACGCCGGGAAGTTACAACACGCCGATGGGAATCTCCAAAATAATTAACGAACGGATGGAACCGCACCACGAAATCTTTATCGTAGAAATGGGCGCAACGCGCAGGGGCGACATTAAAGAGCTTTGCGGGATCGCAAAACCGAGCATAGGCGTTATCACATCCACGGGAGACGCCCACATGGAGACGTTTGGCACGCCCGAAAACATCGCGCTTACGAAGTTCGAGCTGGCCGACGCGCTGCCGCCGGACGGGATTCTTATCGTCAACGGCGATTACGAACATTCGCGCCGCCTTATAGAAAACAGGCCGCAAAGGGTCGTTACCTACGGCCTTGAAACAAACGCCGATTATGTTCCGATGAATATCAGTTGTTCGATGCACGGAACGGTGTTCGACCTTAAAACGCCCGACGGAAAAGTGGAAGGAATAACAACCCGCCTGCTGGGAAAACTGAACGCGGTTAACTTGGCCGGCGCTTTCGCGGTGGGCAGGAGCATCGGCATTAACGCGGCGAAACTGAAAACGTCGGCGGCAACCTTGCCGCAGATGGAACACCGCCTGCATGTTATCGAAAACCCCGGCTCTTACCTGATAATCAACGACGCGTTCAATTCGAATCCCCCGGGCGCCAAAGAAGCGGTGGAAACGCTGGGGCTTTTTGAAGAATACAAAAGGATACTCGTAACTCCCGGAATAGTCGATCTCGGCGGCCTGCATGAAAAAGCGAACTTCGAATTCGGAAAAACCGCCGCCGCGCATTGCGACATTGCGGTACTTGTAAACGAAAGGCGGACGGCGCCCATAAAAAAAGGTTTGCTGGAAGGAGGAATGAACGCGGCGGATATCAAGACGTTCCCGTCGCTCGCAAAGGCGAGGGAGTTTATAGACGGCCACGCGGACGAAAAAAGCGTGGTCCTCTTTGAAAACGACCTGCCCGACCACATGGAGCTTTCCTAGAATGGTGAAACGCGATACATTCCTCGAGTTCGCCATGGAACAATTGTCGCGGCTCGGCGGCGTTACGGGCCGGGCGATGTTCGGCGGCTACGGCCTTTACAAGGGCGGAAAGTTTTTCGGCATCGTCCATAAAAAAAGGCTTTACTTCAAAACGGACGACAAAACCGGCGCCCTTTACGTCGAAAGGGGCATGAAACCTTTTGCGCCAAACAAAAAACAGACCCTTAAAACATATTACGAGGTTCCGTCGGAGATAATCGAAGACGGCGGCGAACTCGCCGAATGGGCAAAAAAGGCCGTAAGGTGCCAAGTCGCCAATAAGGGGCGGGGCAAAAAGCGTTAAGGCAAAAATAAAAGCGAAACCGTTTCATCACGCCGCCCGAAGCGGCGGTTATGGTAAAATCTTGCAATGCCATTGAAGACGGTGAAGACGGTAATAATTAAAAGCCATGTTTTTAATAGCTGAGGTGCGTTAAATGGACCGACGCGATTTTCTTAAATCGACCGTGGCGGCAACCGGTGCCGGGCTTTTAGGCGCCGCCCCCAAAGAGGCCGGGGCTGTCGGCAATGCGGCTACATCGATACGCACATATACCGAAATAGGCAAGACCGGCCTGAAGATGTCCGACATCGGGTTTGGGTGCGGGCAGCTTCCATCGTCTTCCATTCTCGAACGCGGGTTCGATATGGGAATAAACTATTTCGACACCGCACCCGATTATGGTTTCAGCGAAATCCTAATAGGCAAGTTTTTGCAAAAGCGCAAAAGTGAACGGTCGAAAATGATCATCACCTCAAAAATATGCGACACGGAACCGTATCCGGCCCATTTGCGCGCGGGGCAGCCCCCGGAAAAGGTCGTCTCCGTGGTGGAAGACAGCTTAAAGCGACTCAATACCGATTATCTGGATTTTGTTTTCGTGCACGCGCTTGCCGAAAGGCGCAACGATACAAAACGCTTCAAGGACGATAACCTTTACGAGGGCTTAGAGCGCCTTAAAAAGGCGGGTAAAATCCGCTTCACCGGTTTCAGTTCCCACGGCGACCACGACATGGAAAAAACGGTTCAATTCGGAGTAGATACCGGACGGTTCGACATGATGATGGTCGCCTTCAACTTCCGCGATTTTCCCCGCCTCATGCCGGTAATAAAAAAGGCGTACGCAAACGGAATGGGCGTGCTTGCAATGAAAACGCTAGGCGGCGCGAAACATACCGACCTAAGCAAGTTCAAAAAAGACGGCGCTTCGTTCGAGCAGGCCGCCCTGCGCTGGGTGAACAGCCACAAAGAAATCAGCGGGGCGGTGATAACCATCACCAACGTGTCTCAGTTAAGGAATTACGTGGGCGTTTCCGGATCGAAGCTAACGAAAAAGGACGCGGAAATCCTCAACTACTATGCAAAGGTGTTCGATAAGGAAGCCTGCCGCTTCGGTTGCGGCGACTGCCTGCCGTCATGCACCCGGGGCGTGGAGATACCGACGGTGATGCGGTACAACATGTATTTTGAAAACTATACTAACCACGCCGAAACCGCCATCACCAAGTACGCGGCACTCGAGCCTAAGGCATCCGCATGCGCCTTGTGCGCTGATAAAGCGTGCGAAGCGGCCTGCACCTACGGCTTGCCCGTGCATCGACTGCTAAAGCTCGCGCACGAAAACCTTTCGGTAGGTTAATGCGCTCTTTTCTTTTGCTGTTGCCGATGCCTTTAATAGCGTTGTGGGTCGCCTATTCGGGTCTTGCATACGAACCGGACGAGCTGGAACTTTCCCTTTTCCAAGGCCCGGTTTCGCTTATCCGCCTGCCGGAAGAGGCGGCTGGCTTTAAAAAAAGGGATGGCGTGCGCGCATACGGCCGCGACAACCTTTACGAATACGTTAACGGGCACGCGGAGTTTTTCCTTTCATACGGATTCGCATCGCTTAC
>JAZFVB010000222.1:0-2821 GCA_036447515.1 Nitrospinota bacterium | reverse complement strand
CACTTCGGGCAGGACTGCAACGGTAACGGCGGAGGTGTGTATTCGCCCCTGCGATTCGGTTTTCGGCACGCGTTGCACCCTGTGCGTGCCGCTTTCGTACTTGAAGACACCGTAGGCGTTTTTGCCCTGCACGGATACGATTACTTCCTTTATGCCGCCGCCCTGGGCCTGGCTCAGGCTCATTGTTTCGGTCTTGAATCCCTTGTTTGCGGCAAAGCGCATATACATGCCGTGGAGTTCTGCGGCGAAAAGGCCTGCTTCATCGCCTCCAGTGCCCGCGCGTATTTCCATTATCAGGTTCTTCTTGTCGTCCGGGTCTTTCGGCACCAGCAGGAGCTTCAGCTCTTTTTCGGTTTGGGCGAGTTCTGTTTTCAGATTGTCGTTTTCGTCTTCCGCCACTTCGGCCAGTTCCGCATCTTCACCATCGTCGATGAGAGACTGGTTGTCCTCCATCTCCTTGCTGATCTTTCTGTATTTTCTGTAGGCGGTTACCATATCCTCTATCTCCGCGCGTTCCTTGGCGTACTTTTTGTAAAGTTCCTGATCGGAGATTGTTTCGGGCTTACACATGAGTTCGTCGAACCGTTCGAAACGTTTTTCCAGCTTTGCAAGTTTATCGAACATGGCGGGAACCTAATTTACGGGGGAGTCGGCGGAGGTATGAGGCAGGCCGTCTCGGGCCTCTGCCCCGATTTTCGTTGACAGAGCCGTTTGAATCATTCAAAAACCTTTTGGCGTTATTTTTTCGCCTGTTGGCTTTTCGCCTGCCTCTGCCTGAACTTTTCCACCCTGCCGGTAGTGTCCACCAGTTTCTGCGTACCGGTGTAGAAAGGATGGCATGCCGAGCAGATGTCGACGTGGATTTCCTTTACGGTGGCTTTGGTTTCGACGACGTTTCCGCAGCCGCATACGATTTTCGCGTCCTCGTATTTGGGATGGATTTTCTTTTTCATTTTTTCCCCTCTCTTCCCCTTACGCATTCATCGAAGTAAGGAACTCTTTGTTCGTTTTCGTCTGCCGCATCTTGTCTTGCAGCAGTTCCATCGCTTCTATGGCGTCCATCGGCTGGAGCACTTTCCTTAAAAGCCACATGCGCGCCAGATGTTCTTTTGGGAGGAGCAACTCTTCTTTCCTGGTGCCGGAGCGCGTGATGTCGATGGCCGGGAATACCCTTCTGTCGGCAAGCCTCCTGTCGAGATGCAGTTCCTGGTTTCCCGTTCCCTTGAATTCCTCGAAGATAACGTCGTCCATCCTGCTGCCCGTTTCGACAAGCGCGGTGGCTATTATCGTAAGACTTCCGCCCTCCTCGATATTCCTTGCGGCGCCGAAGAAGCGTTTGGGCCTTTGGAGTGCGTTTGAATCTACGCCGCCGGAAAGTACCTTCCCGCTGGGCGGCACAACCGTGTTGTATGCACGCGCAAGCCTGGTAATCGAATCGAGCAGTATTACAACGTCCTTGCCGTGCTCCACCAGCCTTTTGGCCTTTTCGATTACCATTTCCGCCACCTGCACATGCCTTTGCGCGGGTTCGTCGAATGTGGAGCTGATCACCTCGCCCTTTACGGTGCGCTCCATGTCGGTAACCTCTTCGGGGCGTTCGTCGATTAAAAGCACCATAAGGATAATATCCGGATGGTTTTCGGCTATCGAATTCGCCAGCGACTGCAACAGCATCGTTTTGCCGGTGCGGGGCGAAGCTACTATCAACCCGCGCTGGCCCATGCCTAACGGCGTAAGGAGGTCCATGATACGCATGGAGAAGTGCTTGTTGTCGGTTTCCAGGTTTATGCGCTCGTCCGGGTAGAGCGGCGTTAGGTTGTCGAAAAGGGGCCTGGGCTTGCTTAAGTCCGGCTCTTCCCCATTTATCGCTTCCACTTTAAGGAGCGCGAAATAACGTTCGCCTTCTTTCGGGGGGCGGATTTCGCCGGCTATCGTATCGCCGGTTCGCAGGTCGAATTTCCTGATCTGTGACGGGGAGACATACATGTCGTCGGGACCGGGCAGGTAATTGCTGTTGGGCGCCCTGAGGAAACCGAAACCGTCCGGCAGGATTTCCAGCACGCCTTCGCCGTAGATGGCGCTGTCGTCCTTTGTCTGCGACTCCATGATCTTTAGTATCAGCTCCTGTTTACGCAGTCCTGATGTTTCCTCGATATTTTTATCTTTTGCTATATCGAGGAGATCCGTCACGGTTTTCTTCTTAAGCTCGGATATATCCATAATGCTTTTTTCCATAAGACGTTTACGGTTTGTTCAGCGGAAATCAGGTTTGAGTCCGGATATTCACTTCCGGGAGCGCCGTATCCTCCAATTCAGTAATATTCGATGTTCAGGCGGTAATTCTTCCACTTTGGCACGCAATTGTCAATCATCAATTTGACATTATTGTTTTTTCGCCTTTCTCTTTCCCATCTCCGCTGTTTTTGCCCGTCAATACGCTGAGTTTCAGTTCTTTCATTTTTTTCCTGAATTCTTCCGTAAGGTTTCTTGCCTCATCCGGATTATTGACGACGGTCGGTGTGATGAATATCAGCACCTCCGTGCCGGAGTTCGTTTTTCCCTTCGAGCCGAAAAGCCACCCCAGCAAGGGAATCTTGTAAAGGAACGGGATTCCCTGTCCCCCGCTACCTTTGTCCTTGCGTATAAGGCCGCCTATAATAAGCGTTTCCTTGTCCTTGACGATTACGTTCGTTACGGCCTGCCGCCTGTTTACCGGAACGTCGCTGCCAGATGCGGCGGCTAGAACGGTACTGTATTCCTGGTCGATTGCCAGCGACACGAAGTTATCCCTATTGATTTTCGGGGTAACCCTAAGGCGTAT
>JAZFVB010000221.1:0-3177 GCA_036447515.1 Nitrospinota bacterium | reverse complement strand
TATCCAGCTTTTTGCTAACCCTTTCAAGGTGCTCTGGCTCATTTTTATCGATAGTCATGAGCGTATTAGTTTCCTATATATAATCTACCATAAAATCGCAGGTTCCAATAATTATCCTAACGCACGTGTGGTCGCAAAGTGATCCTCCTCAGAACCAACTTTCATCTACATCTAGTATCGGAATGAATTCCATATACTTGAGATAACAGCGTCTAAACGTTACTCAAATAAATTCGGTTGCCTGCAATAAACCTCTGAAAGCCTCTGAATAAGCCTCTAAGTGGTTGTTAAATTAGAGTTATTTAACGAAAGGAGAGACGCGGCATCGGGATTAATATTTAATGGGCAAAGTAATGAAAAACGTGCCGCCCGACCTTAATATCTATTTTACCGTTAAGCGCCTAAGCGCCGCCGCAGGCGCAAACGACTCTACAAAACCTGGAGAATTTTTGCATCCCGTCCTCTTTCATGTATAATTTAATAACCATGAAAGCTAAACGGATATACGCGGCAACCCAAACGCGCCACGCGTCCGCTTTGCGCCTATCGGGTCTATTACTCGCCCTAGCTGGGGAGTTTGGCCCGGTTTCCTTATAAGGTCAGGTCAGGCTCCCCGTATCCAACACTAATAAATGCCGGGAATTATATTTTTTGCCGCTTGTCCCTTGGTAACGCAGACCACCTAAAGGTGACAGGCAATCCTGTCTGCGACACAGGCAAGATTGCCTGTGTTACCGGCAGAGCCGAAGGGAAGGACGGCAAAAAGCTGTCATGTTGAGCTTGTCGCCTGTCCTGAGGGACGAAGGGAAACACGACAGCTTTCCCAATGACATCGTTTTCAAACGTTATGAATTCCGGGCCCAAATCGTTTATCATTAAAAAAATGCTAAGGAGAACGTGACATGGTCAAGAATATAGTCATTTTCGATACGACAATGCGCGACGGCGAGCAGTCGCCCGGTTTTTCAATGAACATCGACGAAAAGCTCCAGCTCGCGCACCAGCTCGCCGCCTTGAACGTGGACGTGATAGAGGCGGGTTTTCCCGTCGCCAGCGATGGGGATTTTAACGCGGTGCAAGCCATCGCCAAAAAGGTAAAAGGGCCCGTGATATGCGGCCTCGCCCGCGCGCTGGAACCGGACATACTCAGGTGCCGCGACGCCTTGAAACCCGCAAAGAGAAAGCGCATACACACATTCATCAGCACCTCGGAAATACACATCAAGTACCAGATGCGAAAGACCAAAGCGCAGGTTATCGTCATGGCGGTAAAGGCGGTAAAACTTTCGAAACGCTTTGCAAAGGACGTGGAATTTTCGTGCATGGACGCCACGCGTTCCGACCCCGTGTTCCTTTATGAAATACTCGAAGCCGCCATCGACGCGGGAGCGACGACGGTAAATATTCCCGATACTGTCGGCTACGCCATACCGACGGAGTTCGGAGAGCTGATCGCCGGAATAATGGAAAACACGCCTAACATCAAAAAGGCCGTAGTAAGCGTGCACTGCCACAACGATCTCGGACTTGCGGTGTCCAACTCCCTGGCCGCCGTGCAGAACGGCGCGCGCCAGATAGAGTGCACCATCAACGGCATAGGCGAACGAGCCGGAAACGCATCGCTGGAAGAAGTGGTAATGGCGATAAGGACGCGCAAGGATATTTTCAAGATGACCGCCAAAACCAAAACGCGGGAAATCCACAAGACGAGCAAGCTCCTTACCGCGATCACCGGCGTGGCCGTACAGCCCAACAAGGCGATTGTCGGCAAAAACGCCTTCGCGCACGAATCGGGCATCCATCAGGACGGCGTGCTGAAACACCGCGAGACGTACGAGATAATGACGCCAAAATCCGTCGGCCTGCGGACAAACCGGATGGTGTTGGGCAAACACTCCGGCAGGCACGCTTTCGGCAAACGCCTGGGCGATCTCGGCTTCAAGCTCGACAAGGAACAGCTTAACTCCGCGTTTGTGCGCTTCAAGGCCCTTGCGGACAAGAAGAAGGAAATATTCGACGAAGACCTCGAAGCGATTGTGGGCGACGAGATTGCGCCGCCACGCGCCACTTACGAGATGGTTTACTTCCACACGACCACGGGCAACCAGACGGTGCCCACGGCGACGGTCAAGTTGAAAAAGGACAAGAAGATCATGACCGAAACCGGCACGGGCGACGGGCCGATAGACGCCATCTACAACGCCATCGACCGCATAACGGGATTCAAGGGCAGGCTGCTCAACTACTCCGTAAGGTCGGTTACGGGCGACAAGGACGCCTTGGGCGAGGCTACCGTTCATGTGGAATTCGAAAAGGGCAAGCAGGTGCGCGGCAAGAGCGCGTCCACCGATACGGTTGAGGCGAGCGCCAAGGCGTACCTTAACGCCACCAACCGCGCCCTGGCGGAAAAGGCGTTTAGGCGGTGACCTGGTTCAGCCGTAAGAAGGAGCCTATCGGCAAAAGCGCCGAGAAGCGCAGTATCCCCGACGGCCTTTTTGTCAAGTGCGAAGGCTGCGGGGAGACTATTTACAAGTCCGATTTCGAAAAGTCATTTATGGTGTGCTCCAAGTGCGACAAGCATCACACAATGCCCGCCAAGATGAGGATTGAGCTTCTTATAGACGACGGCACGTTCGAGGAAAAAGACGCCGGGCTGACCTCAACCGACCCGCTTAAGTTCCGCGACAGTAAAAAGTACAAGGACCGCATAAAGGCCGCGCAAAAAAATACCGCCGCGATGGAAGCTATCATTTGCGGCAGCGGCAGGCTGGGCGGCTGGGCGGTGGAGATGTGCTCGTTCGAGTTTGGGTTCCTCGGCGGAAGCATGGGCGCGGTTGTGGGCGAAAAGATAGCCCGTGCCGCCGACCGCGCGATAGAGCACAAACGTCCGCTGATCTCCGTTTCTTGTTCCGGCGGCGCCAGGATGCAGGAGGGGATGCATTCGCTTATGCAGATGGCAAAGACAGCCGCGTCGATAGGTATGTTGGGCGAAGCGGGCCTGCCGTACGTTTCGATACTGGCTCATCCGACGGCGGGGGGCGTTACGGCTTCATTCGCGATGCTTGGCGACGTAATTCTTGCCGAGCCGGACGCGCTTATCTGCTTTGCCGGGCCGAGGGTAATCGAGCAGACGATAAAACAGAAACTCCCCGAAGGCTTTCAGCGCGCCGAGTTCCT
>JAZFVB010000220.1:0-15085 GCA_036447515.1 Nitrospinota bacterium | reverse complement strand
CAGACGGTACTTCAGATGGGGCAGACGGCCGAGCGCCAGCATATGGGCACTGTCACCCAGGGCAATGCCGCCGCCGACCAGTTCAAGGACGCCATCGAAAAGGCGGTCGAAACCAAAACGACCGAGGTGCCGGAGACCATCGAAGCCGAAAACGCCAAGATAAGGGAAGAGGATCAGCGCCGCCGACGCCAGGATCAGCAGGATAAAGAAAAAAAGGCAAAAGATGAGGCCGAAAAGGCCGAAGAGTCCATAAAGGCAATGCCCGTTGACGATGTACCCCAGGGGCGCCTACTCAATATCAAGGTCTAGGCTTGCATCTGTAAGCCTTCTTCCATAAACTGTCTCCACTAATGAACGAATATATAGTTTTCCAGCTTTTCATCGATATACTCCTTTTCGCAATCATCATCGCTTATGTTGTGAAGGACGGCGGCAAGGCGCAAAAAAAGGAAATGCCCGACATCGAAGAATTGCGAGACCTTGTCGAAGAGTTCCAATCCGCCGTAGATAAAAGTGAAAGGACGGCCCGGGACCTTGACGATCAGTTAAGGGCAAGAAGGGACGCGCTGGAAGCCCTTAAGGTAATAAAACCTACCGGACGGATGGAGGAAAACCGCCCGGAGGCCGCCGCGCAGACGAATCCCGCGACGAATATGTCAACCGACGAACGCAAGCGCAGAATAAAACTCCTTCGGCAACAGGGAGTGTCTAAAGAAGAAATAGCCAACCAGCTTTCCGTGCCTCTTTCCGAAGTGGAACTTATTCTAAAGATGGCAGGCGGTGTTGATTAACCGTGATAAATCTTGGAGAGCTTGCCCCCGCAATACTGCGCGGGATTTTTGATTCTTCCGCCCAAGTAGAGCTTGAATCCGTTTTCACCAAGGGAGAGATACTTCAGGGGAAGGTGGTGCGGGCGCCGGGCTCGCAAGGCTCATCAAGTTCCAAAGGAGCCGTTGTAAGCCTGCGCGGAATCCGGCTTAACGCCCTTACCAAGACCCCGCTAACTCCCGGCCAGTCGATACTCGTCAGGGTCGATCAGGTAAAACCTCAGTTCATGGTTTCGCTTTTATCGAACGACACCCCGATACAGGAAAAGACGGCGGCGCTCCTGCGCCTTTACCTCCCCACCGCTATGGGGATGGGGGAACTTTTCAAAAACCTTGAAAAAATGCTTTCCACGCTTCCGGCCGCCGCGCTAAAAAAATCGGGAATAAAAGAGATGGTTAAGGAGATTGACCGCGCAATGAGGAATCCCTCCGGCAAGGGGCGCAGCCTTCCTTCGTTGCTGGGATTTTCTTACGAGGCGGAATTGGCAAAGGGCAAGCCGCTGGAAAACCTTAAAAAGTCTCTTTTGATAATACAGAGAAATTTGGAAAACCTGATCGTAAAAGATCCCTTCCAGTACCGCGAGACCCTTAAAAACATAAAGGAATTCGTGCAGAGCATAGAACTGCGGCAGCTTATGAACCTATCCGAAAGCAGGGAGGTGAAAAGCTGGGAGTTTCCCTACTGGAACGGCCAAGAAATATCGACCGCGCGTTTATATGTGAAGCGGGAAAAAGGGAAAACCCGAAAGGCGGGG
Source organism: Nitrospinota bacterium (assembly GCA_036447515.1). Taxonomy (GTDB): domain Bacteria; phylum Nitrospinota_A; class UBA7883; order JACRGQ01; family JACRGQ01; genus JAZFVB01. Next base: position 13,503 of record JAZFVB010000220.1, on the reverse strand, counting down.
GATGGCGACGCTTTCCGCATAACTCTAATGCTGGACATGAGCCGGATCGGGCCGGTGCGTTTCGACGCGGCGGTATTCAAGGAAAAGGTTGAAGGCGCGATATATGCCGAGAACAAAAGGTTCGCCAGCGAAATAGAAAAAAACCTTCCGTCCCTTGTGGAATCGATAGAAAAGCTCGGCTATTCGGCGCATTTCGGCGTGAAGGTCGCGACGAAGAAATTCCTTGCCGAAGAGCTTGAAGATCGAAAAGACCTGCCCGTAAAAGGGCTTTTAAATGTAAAGGCATGACATGAAGAAGAAAAGAATCCAAAAGGCGGTGGCGCTGAAGTACGAAAAGGAAACGGAACGCGCCCCCAAGGTTGCCGCAAAGGGAAAGGGAAAGATTGCGGAAAAGATTTTGGAGATAGCAAAAGAACACGGCATCCCGGTACACGAAGACGCCGACTTGCTGGAGGTTCTTTCACAACTCGATATCGATCAGGAAATCCCGCCGTACCTGTATACGGTGGTTGCCGAACTCCTGGCCTTCATCTATAGGATAAACGGGGAGGGGACAGCGGCGGCGGTGCGCGCCAGATAGATTTCCGTACCGTTCACTTACTCTGTTCCCACGAAGGGCGGATGGCGCCGCCGCGCATGTTGGTAATCTGAATCTGGTTTTCGCCAGTGGCGTTCATCAGGAATATCTGCTTGCTTCCGTTTCGCGAGCTGGTAAAGGCGATATGGCGGCCGTCGGACGACCATTCTGGTTCGATGTTATTGTCGGAGAAAAAGGTAAGCTGTTTTTCATACCTTCCTTCGATGTTTTTTACCTGTATGTTGAACTTGCCGTCGATTATACCGGCGTAGGCTATCTGGTCGCCCTTAGGCGACCACGCGGGGTCTGCATTGTAATCGCCTTCGAATGTCAGCCGCCGCTGGTCTTTGCCGTCCACATCCATTGTGTATATCTGAGGCGTTCCGGAGCGGTTCGAAACGTAGGCCAGCCTTTTCCCGTCCGGCGAAAAGGACGGAGACGTTTCTATAGACGGCGAGCGCGTGAGCCTTTTAAGCCCGGTACCGTCCGCGTTGGCGAGGTATATGTCCGAGTTGCCCCGCATCGAAAGGGTAAGGGCGATCTTTTCCCCATCCGGCGACCATGCGGCCGAGGTGTTAAGGCCGCGTTTATTGGAGACCGGCTGCTGTTCGCCCGTTATTAGATCGAGGGAGTAAAGGTCCGGGTTCCCGTACTTGTAGGTTGTAAAAAGTATCTTTCCTCCAAGCGGCGACCACGCGGGCGAAAGTATTATGCTTTTGTGCCGGGTTATCTGTTGTATGTTTTCGCCGTCGTAGTCCATAAGAAAAAGTTCCTTGTGGCCTTTGACCCGCGCAATGAAGGCAATCCTGGTATCGGCAATGCCAGCTTCGCCGGAAAAGCGGTAGACGATCTGGTCGGCGAACCTGTGCACCATCTTGCGGAAGATCGATTTCGATCCGGTATACCGTATTCCGATTATCTGTTCACGGCGTTCAACGTCGAACAGGCGGCTTTCAATCGCTATTTCGTTGTCGGGAGTAATCGAATATTCGCCCTTTACAAGCGCGTGCGTGCCGAGTTCCTTCCATAAATCCCATTCGATAGTGTCCGACTCGAATTCTTTCCGGTTGATATTGTCTTGCTGTTCTTTGTTTTCAACACTGCTGAAATAGCCGGAAAAACCGATGTCGAAATCCAGAATTTCCTTCGCTTCCCTGCCAAGGGCCGCCATTTCGGGGTCGGCGTTTTCCGGTTCCTTCATGAGGAACTCCGGCATCGCCATTCTTATAAGGCTGCCTTTCTTCCTCTCTATGTCGATGAAGACCTCGGCGCCGAACGAAGGAGCGGTTACGGACGCCAGAAAACCTGCCGCTAGCAGGGCTTTTTTAAGGTTCGAGCCTGAAGCCAAAATGCACCTCCAAAATATCTTCTTTGTATCCCGACGGAAGCGGTGGGAAGGGCGCGGACCTTTTTACCGCTTCGAGCGCCGATTTGTCTATCTCTTTGTTAGCTGAAGATTGTTCCAGCTTCATTCCCTTTATGTCGCCGTTACGGTCCAACTGGAAATATACCGTAACATGCAGCGTCTCGTCCGTATAGAAGTTTATGCTTAGCGTATCCCAGTTCCTGTTGATCTTGGACGCCATCACTTTTATGTACCACTCATACGGGAATTTTCTGATGTCTATATATCCGCCGGTTTTCCTGTCGTGTATTGCGCGTACCACGGACTCGTCCTTGGCTATCTTTGTTCCCAACGTTTTCTCCGACGCCTCTATTTTTATCGGTGTGGCTTTTTTCTTTGCCGCTTCGACCCACTTCTGCTTTACCACGGTCTTGGAGCCCTTTATCTTTTTTTTCTTTTTCATGGGGACGATCTTTTTCGGCGCGACCATTGATTTTACCTGCGGCGTCGGCCTGGCGGTCTCCCATGTTTTCTCAACCCTTGTCGGCGCGATTGGCGCGGGACTGGGAAGGCCGGGATCGAACAGAAAAACCACGTAAGGCTTTTCCTTTTTGACCGGCGCTTTTTCAAATGGTTTTAATTTACTGAAGATAAATAGTCCCGTAAGGAAAATTAAGTGAAGTAAAAAGGAAATCATCAAGGCGCCGATCAGGCGGTCGATGCTTTCAGGCGGGGCGATTCTTCGTATTCTTTGCTGGCCAGCAAGCGCCATTTTCGGATTATTTCTTCGTAACGGTCAGGGGTTCGGTAATCATGCCGATATTCGTTACCCCTGCCCGCTTTGCCGCCGCCAGCGCCTGCACAACGTATCCGTAGGTAAGAGAGGAATCGGCCTTTAAAAGCACCTCTATCGCCGGGTTTACCCTTGCAAGTTTTTCAAGGCGGCTTTCCAGCCTGTCGAGCGTAATCGAATTTTCGTTAAAATTTATCTCGCCGTTCTTGAAAATCGTTATTACCCATCTCTCTTCTTTCTGGATGCCCTTGGCGTCGACTTTTGGGAGTTGAAGCTCCAGCCCGTGCTGAAGGAGCGGGGCTGTAACCATGAAAATAATCAAAAGAACCAGCATAACGTCGACGAAGGGAGTTACGTTAATCTCCGACATCGGGACGAAGCTTCTGTCTTGTTTGCGCCTGCTGATCATCTTTTTACGTAATTCTTTTCAATCAGGGACAAGAAGTCCAGGCCGAAATTTTCCATCTCCGTGCCGAACACCTTTACACGGTTTATTAAATAGTTGTATCCGATAACGGCGGGTACGGCCGTGGCCAAACCGGCGGCCGTTGCGATGAGGGCTTCGGCAATTCCCGGGGCGACTATTGCGATGTTTGACGACCCGGCAAGGCCGACCGACTGGAAAGATTTCATTATCCCCCAAACGGTGCCGAAAAGGCCGATGAAAGGCGCCGTGGAGCCCGTGGTCGCAAGGAAAAAAAGGAACCGCTCAAGGATGGTAACCTCCTGCGATATGGTCCTGTCCATGGCGCGCGCGATACCGTCGATTTTTTTCAGCAAGTAACGCTGCTCCTCCTCGTCCATCGACGAAACGGAAATATGGAATTCGCTTTCCAACTCCGAGTACCCGGCGTAGAAAACGCGCACCATCGGACAACTGCGCATTCCCTTGGACTGGTTTTGAATAGATTGAAGGCTTTTGCTTTTCGAGAAAATCCTTAGGAACTCGTTGGTCTCCCTCCGTATCTTATTGTATCCAAAGAACTTAAATATCATAATCGCCCACGAGACCATAGAGAAAAATAGCAGGATCAAAAAAACTGCCTTGGCGGCAGGGCCGGATTGCATGACCATATCGATTATGCTCCCGGAATGCTTGGCGTAAAGTGGAGTTGCTTCCAAGTTAAATTATCCTTCCCGCATTTATGCGTTTAACATCAGATGCTAAATGATGCTTTTTACCGTGTCAAACCTTTTCATTTGCCTTTTTCGGCTGGGGCAAAAACGGGTATTTGGCCGGAAAACTTTCAGGCGGGCGGGGGCATTGCGGTAAAATTAAAAGCTTCAATTTCTTGTATGATTCCTGTTAGAATAATTAGCTAATTTACAGTTAAAAGTGTGGCCGCTTGCCGCAAGGCCGCGGTCGAATATCGCCTCCGGCGCAAAAAAGACGGAGAGGGTGCGGATTTAATCCGTCATTCGTCTTGCCGGATGCCGGATTAACCCTTGTGGAGGTCTAGATTTATGAGTTCTGCAGTCGGCATGAAACAACTTTTGGAAGCGGGGTCTCATTTTGGTCACCAGACCAAGCGATGGAACCCCAGAATGAAGCCCTACATCTTCGGGGCGCGCAACGGTATCTACATTATAGATCTTCAAAAAACGTTGCGTCTCTTCCGTTCCGCCCTGAAATTTGTCTCGGAAGCGGCGGGAGACGGGAAGGTAGTGCTTTTTGTCGCCACTAAAAAACAGGCGCAGGCGCTTGTGCAGGAAGAGGCGGTGAAGTGCGATATGCCCTTCGTTACCAATAGGTGGCTTGGCGGCATGCTTACCAATTACGAAACCGTTAAAAAAAGGGTTGACCGCCTGAACGAACTCGAAAAGATGAAAGATGGCGGATTGTTCGAGATTCTTCCGAAAAAGGAAGTCGTAATGCTGGAGCGGGAAATGAAAAAGCTGAGCAAAAACCTTTCAGGGATAAAGAACATGAAAGGCCTGCCGGAAGTAATTTTCATAGTTGATCCCAAAAAGGAAAGCATTGCGCTAAGGGAAGCAAGAAAACTTAAGCTCAAAATAATCGCAATGATAGATACGGATTGCGATCCGGAAGGCGTCGATTACGTCATTCCCGCAAATGACGATGCGATAAGGTCGATTCGCCTGATAGCCTCCAGCATATCGGCCGCCGTTATGGAAGGTTCCGCCATCTACGCAAAGAAAAAGATAGAACAAGAGAAAGAGGTGGAAATAGAAAAGGGGAGAAAGGCCAAAGAAGAGGCTGAAAAGGCTGAAAATTCGGCCAAGGATAAAGAAAGCGGAAAGAAATTGGTTGATGGGGCTAAAGGTAATTAAGAACGAACACGTATTAAACCGGCAAACCGGCGGTTGAATCAGGATTTATGGAGGAAAGGTAATGGCGGTTTCAGCGGAAATGGTCAGGGATTTGCGCCACAGGTCTGGCGCGGGAATAATGGATTGCAAGGAAGCGCTTAAAGAATCAAGCGGCAACGTGGACGAGGCCATCGATTACTTGCGAAAGAAGGGAATCTCGAAGGCCGACAGGAAATCGGGGCGCGAAACGTCGGAAGGCATCGTATCGTCCTACATCCACGCCGGAGGAAGGATCGGCGTCCTCCTTGAGATTAACTGCGAAACCGATTTCGTTGCCAGAAACGAGGTCTTCCAGACCCTGGTCAAGGACGTCGCAATGCATATAGCGGCAACGAGCCCGGCTTATGTTACACCGGAAGATATTCCGAAAAACGTCCTGGAAAAGGAAAAGGAAATATTAACCGCGCAGGCAAAGGAAAGCGGCAAGCCCGATAAGATCATTCCCAAGATAGTAGATGGGCGCCTTGCGAAGTTTTATGAGGAGCAGTGCCTGATGAAACAGAAATTCGTAAAGGACGACAAGAAGACCGTGGAGGAACTCGTTAAGGCAAGAATCAGCAAGCTGGGCGAAAACATTGCGATACGCCGTTTTTCCCGTTACGAACTGGGGGAGAGCCTTTAATTGGCCGGGCAACTGAAGTTTAAAAGAATTCTTTTAAAGCTTACGGGCGAATCGATGGCTGGGAACAGCGGTCAGGGGATAGACCACAATACCGTGCGCAACATTGCCGAGGAGTTAAAGGAAGTCCATGAACTGGGCGCCGAAGTTGCCATCGTGATAGGCGGCGGCAATATTCTGAGGGGCAAGGCCGCGGCCGAGGCGGGCGTCGACCGCGTAACGGCGGACCACATGGGTATGCTGGCCACCGTTATAAACGGGCTGGCCCTTCAAAGCGCGCTGGAGGAAAAAGGGGTCCCTACGAGGATGCTTACCGCGATTGGCATGAGCCAGATAGCCGAGCCGTACGTCAAGAGGCGCGCCGTAAGGCATATAGAAAAGGGAAGGTTGCTGATTTTCGCGGGCGGAACGGGCAATCCTTACTTTACAACCGATACCACGGCTTCGTTGAGGGCGATGGAGATAAACGCGGAGGTCGTCCTTAAAGCCACCAAAGTGGACGGAATATACACCTCCGATCCCGAAAAGGATAAATCGGCAAGAAAGTACACCGAACTCAAGTTCATAGACGTCCTTAAAAACGGGATAAAGGTCATGGACGCCGCCGCCATTTCCCTTTGCATGGACAACTCGGTTCCGATAATCGTTTTCAACATGATGGAACGCGGCAACATAAAAAGAGTGCTATGCGGCGAAAAGATAGGGACAATCGTTCGGGGGAGTTAAGCATATGCCGGGAAAAATAGAAGAAGAATGCAGACATAAGATGGATGTGACTTTAAGCGTTTTGACGCGCGAGATGCAGGGTATTCGAACCGGCCGCGCATCTGCCGCCCTTTTGGACTCGATAAAGGTCGATTATTACGGAAACCTTACGCCAATCAGCCAGGTGGCGTCCGTTTCCGTGCCGGAAAACAGGATGATTGCCATACAGCCGTGGGACGTTAGCCAGCTTGGCGAGATAGAAAAGGCCATACTTGCTTCCGACCTTGGAATAACGCCGCAAAACGACGGCAAGATCATACGTCTGGTTATGCCTCCGCTCACGGAAGAAAGGCGCAAGGAAATGGTCAAGATTGTTAAAAATATCGGCGAAGACAATAAAGTTGCAATAAGAAACGTACGCAGGGAAAAGATGGACATTCTGAAACGGCGCCTGAAGAAAAAGGAACTCTCGCAGGACGATGAGAAAAAGCTGGAGCAAGTAATCCAGAAGATGACGGACGAGTTCATAGTAAAGGTGGATACCGTCGTTCAGAACAAGGAAAAGGAAATATTGGAGAATTAGGTGGAACCTGACCACCGGGACCTGAAAAGCACGATAGACCCCGCAAGGCTTCCCGCGCATGTTGCGATAATAATGGACGGCAACGGCAGGTGGGCCGAGAAAAAGCGCAGGCCAAGAATTTTCGGCCACAGGGCCGGTGTGAATACCGTTGACAATATTGTAACCTTTGCCTCGGAATTGGGTATTAAAGCGCTCACCCTCTATTCGTTCTCCACCGAAAACTGGAAGCGCCCGGTGAAAGAAGTCGGGGCGCTTATGGGGGTGCTTGAAGAGTTCCTGATGAAAAAGATGAAGAAGATGATTGACAACAACATCAGGTTCAACACTATAGGAAGGCTGGAAGACCTGCCGGAATCCGCACTGAGGTGCATAGACAGGGTTAAGGAGGCCACCAGGGAGAACACCGGCACAATCCTTACGCTTGCATTAAGTTACAGCTCGCGCAACGAAATAACAAACGCCGTCACGGCGATTGCCGAAAAAGTGAAAAGCGGCGAGCTGGCGCCGGACAAGATCGACCCCGAAACGGTGGAAAAACACCTTGATACCGCCGGTCTGCCGGAAGTGGACCTTCTCATACGCACAAGCGGCGAACTGAGAATAAGTAATTTTCTTTTATGGCAATTGGCTTACGCCGAGCTTCATTTCACCGACGTGTTATGGCCGGATTTCGGCGAGGACGACTTCGTGCGAGCCATATTGGATTTCCAGAAAAGGGAACGCCGGTTCGGCCTGTCTGGCGACCAGCTTAAAGAGCGGAAGTCCACGGGCGGCAGGCGCCCGCAGTCTCGCATTGAAACCGGAACTTTATAAAGCGGCGCCGTGAAATACACCAGGGTTGCCACGGCAGCGATACTGCTTCCGGTCTTTATTCTTACGACGCTCTATGCTCCGGCGGTGGTTTTCGCCGCGATCATTGCCGTGCTGGCCGGGATTTGTTTTAACGAATATTCGACGATGGCGGAAAACCGGGGAATCAAGGTTTTCAGGTTTAGGGGATTTTTAGCGGCTATGGTATTGCCGCTGTCGTTCATACACAGCGCTTCGGTTGTTTACGTTTTGCTTGTTCTTATTATTGCGTCAATTATCACGGGAGGTCTGGCGGCCGAAGGAGAAAGAGACGGGGTGGAGAGCGCGGCTTTTACGACATTCGGGGTTTTCTACATAGGGCCGGCATTTGCATCCGCGCTTTTAATCCGCTCCATGCCAGATGGCCCATTACTCTTTTTACTTGGATGCGTCGCCACATGGGGGGCGGACATAGGCGCGTATTACACGGGAAGGTTTTTCGGCAAAACAAAGCTGGTTCCCTCGATTTCCCCTAATAAAACGGTCGAAGGCTTCATAGGCGGCGCGGTTTTGAGCATCTTATTTTCCCTTCTCTTTTTCGTTTTGTTTTTCCGGTCGGCCGACCTCGTCATTGTGCTGGCCGCGGGGCTTATAGGCGGCTTAATAGGTCCGGTTGGAGACATATCGGAATCGAAGCTTAAAAGATATTTCGGGGTGAAGGACTCCGGAACCATCCTGCCCGGACACGGGGGCCTTTTGGACCGTGCGGACGCCATGCTGTTCAGCATCCCGTTTTTCTACATTTTCCTTGCTCTTAAGGGCGGGCTCTTTTGAAAAAAAGGATAATAATCCTGGGCTCCACAGGTTCGATAGGCAAAAGTTGCCTGGACGTCATACGCAACAATCGAAAGAGGTTCGAAGTGGTCGGCCTGGCCTCTCACAAGAACGCTGGTGAGCTTGAAAAGCAGATACGCGAATTCAGGCCGAAAAAAGTTTCGGTGGCAAGCGATAAGGCGTTTACGTCGATCAAAAAGGCGGGTCTGCCGAAAACCGGAATTTTGGGGGGAGCGGGCGGCGCGGTTGAGCTTGTTGAATCGTTAAAGGCCGATGTAGTCCTTTCGGCAATAGTGGGCGCGTCCGGTCTTTTGCCGACCTTTGCGGCAATAAGGAAAGGCGTCCGTATCGGGCTGGCCAACAAGGAATCGCTGGTCATGGCGGGGGGATTAATGATCTCCAAGGCGAAAAGGGAAAAGGTGGAAATCATACCGGTCGATAGCGAGCATTCGGCCATATGGCAGTGCCTAAACGGCGAACCGCGCAAACGCGTCGCAAAGCTTGTCCTAACGGCTTCCGGCGGGCCTTTTTTGAGTATGAGCGCGGCGAACATGAAAAAGATAACTCCCGCACAGGCGCTCAAACACCCAAGGTGGAAGATGGGGCCGAAGATAACGATCGATTCTTCCACCCTTATGAACAAGGGGCTGGAAGTTATCGAGGCGCACTGGCTGTTCAATATGCCGGTGGACGGAATAGATGTGGTCATTCACCCGCAAAGTATCGTCCACTCCATGGTTGAGTTTACCGACACGTCCGTGATGGCCCAGATGGGTCTGCCGGACATGCGCGTTCCGATTGCCTATGCATTGTCGTACCCGGACCGCTGGCCGGTGGCGGGTTTTAGGGGACTGGATATTTCCAGGCTTGGGAAACTGGAATTTACCCAACCCGATAAAAAGAAGTTTCCGTGCCTGGAACTGGCGTACCGAGCTATAAAAAAAGGCGGTATCTTACCGACGGCGCTTAACGCGGCAAACGAAATCGCCGTAAAAGCATTTTTAGACGGAAAGATAAGGCACATCGATATTCCCGTTATTATTGAAAAAACAATGGGATCGACCCGGTTCTTGAGGGCAAAAAATATTAAGTCAATAATTGACGCAGACAGGGAGGCAAGGGAAAAAGCAGCAACGTACATTTAGCGGAGATTTTCATAAGGCCGATGAGTTTACAAAGTGCCTGAAAAATCAAGTTGTAGATAAAAATGGGATATGCTATAAAATATGAAGAACCGAAAAGCGTAAATGAGGGAAACCTGTTGCGGGAGGAACTGGAATGACGAAAATAGATCTTGTAAATAAAATATCCGAGCAAGCCGGTCTGAAAAAGCCTGAAGCCGAAACGGCCGTAGAAACAATCATTTCCCTTGTTAAAGATTCTCTCGGTAACGGAGAAAGCGTAATATTAAGGAGGTTCGGTTCTTTTCAGGTAAGACACAAAAACGCCCGCATTGGAAGAAATCCGAAAACTGGCGAAGAAGCCGATATAACCGCGCGCAACGTCGTGCGCTTTAAGGCCGGAAAATATTTCAAGACCGCCATAAATCACTGACAAGAAACCGATTTCAGTTTATGCAAGATGAAATCAGAAAAATCCTTTTAGAACTCGGCGAAGACCCTGAAAGGGAAGGCCTGTTGCATACCCCCATGAGGGTTGAAGAATCGCTCAAATTCCTCACTTCCGGCTATTCCGTCGATCCCGACGAACTCATTGGCAACGCGCTTTTTGAGGAAAGCTACGATGAAATGGTGCTGGTGAAGGACATCGAGGTCTTCAGCCTTTGCGAACATCACTTGCTTCCTTTTTTCGGAAAGTGCCACGTGGGGTATATTCCCAAGAAAAAAATCGTCGGCCTTTCCAAGATACCGCGTCTTGTTGAAGCCTTTTCGCGCCGTCTGCAGGTTCAGGAACGGTTGACGACGCAGATTGCCGAGACCATCAAGCGGCACGTCGATCCCAACGGCGTGGGAGTGGTGATAGAGGCGCGGCACATGTGCATGACGATGCGCGGCGTGGAAAACAAAAGCGGCTACGCGGTAACATCCGCAATGCTGGGCAGTTTTAAGTCCGATAGCCGTACAAGGAGCGAGTTCCTCAGCCTTATAAACTTAAGCGAACTTTTATAGGCTCATCTCCAGAGTGAGCGGGTAATCTCATAATATTATTTATTCCAAATGGTATAAATCCAATGGTGGGGCGGGCATTCCCTTCGGCTCCGCTCCCTTCGTTCCTCCCCTCGACTACGCGAGGGACAGGCAGGACAAGCAGGACAAGCCTGCCAGTCATTGACGCCATCGGCGGCAACATCTTCGCCGCTAAGCGGCGAATGGCGGACAAGATTGTCTGACCCACCTGTGCGGGCAAAGCGCTACGGTTTCAGGTGGAAAGCTTGCGGCCCAGCCTGCCTTCGACGCTTTTGATCTTCGATTCCAGGCGGCCGGACTTGTCCTTGCGGTAATCGATCTTTATTTGCGTTGAGATGCGGTTGCAGTCGGAGGACATTTTTTCGTGGCAGTCTTTCACCACCTTGAGCGTTTCGTCAAGCGTGCCTTCCACGACTGTCCCCATCGGGTTCAGGCGGTAGGGCAGGCCGCTTTTATCGATTATATCCAGCGATCTGCTAACGTATTCGCTTACGCTATCGCCCTTGTCGAGCGGCGTCATGCTGAATTCAAGAAGCACCATGGCGGATCAGTGCCTGATCTTGTATTCCTGAAGCTTTTTTCTCAGCGTGTTACGGCTAATGCCGAGTAATTTGGCGGCGTCGGACTGGTTGCCTTCCGTTTCCTTGATGACGAGGCGTACCAATGACTTTTCGACAGCTCCCATCACCATTTTGTGAAGACCGCCGTTCTCCATTCTCTTGATCTTCGCTAAATGCTTTTTAAGCTCGCTCTGAATAATATCGTCGATAGTCATTTATCGGCAGAAAAAAAATTATCGGTTAACAATCCAACACTCCCTTAGTAGTGTTCAAAGGTTAACAAATAAAAAAATTTTGTCAACGACCAAATTCGTTTTTTTTAAAGAAAATTTTGTACGCACTGATTTTAAAAAGGAAAGTTGAAAATAATTCGTTCTAACGGTACAGAAGATCGAGTTGTTTTAGTTCCTTTATCTTGTCGCGGCAATCGGCGGCAAATTCAAAGTTGAGTTCCTTTGCGGCTTCACGCATTTCTTTTTCGAGCTTTCTTATCATTTCCTCTATTTCATCAACGCTGCCGTACTCGCTTTTCTCTTCCGAGACCAGCGGGGCGTCGTAAAGGGTTGATGTCATTCTTTCATATATCTTCTTTTCAATGCTTTGGGGGGTGATTCCGTGTTTATGGTTGAACTTAATCTGTATCTTTCTGCGGCGATCCATTTCATCTATCGCCCTTTTCATCGAACCGGTTACCTTATCGGCGTACATTATTACCGTTCCCGCAAGGTTCCTGGCCGCTCTGCCCGACGTTTGGATCAACGATGTTTCGGAGCGTAAAAAACCTTCCTTGTCCGCATCGAGTATGGCGACAAGCGACACTTCGGGAAGATCAAGCCCTTCGCGCAAAAGGTTTATGCCCACCAGGACATCGAACTCGCCCAGACGAAGCTCGCGAAGAATCTCCGTGCGTTCCAGCGTAACTATGTCCGAGTGCAGATACTTTATCTTTATGCCCGCATCGCGCATGTAATCGGTAAGGTCTTCGGCGAAACGCTTTGTAAGCGTTGTAACAAGCGTCCTTTCCCCGCGCGAAGCCCTGACCTTTACCTCGTGTATAAGGTCGTCAACCTGTCCCGAAACCGGCCTTATCGACACCTCGGGATCGATCAGGCCGGTGGGACGTACCAGAAGATCCACCACTTTTCCGTCAGATTTCCGCAATTCGTATTCGGATGGCGTTGCGGAAACGTAAATCCTCTGTTTCGGGTCGCCCTCGAATTCATCGAAGTTCAGGGGCCTGTTGTCCAGCGCCGATGGAAGGCGGAAGCCGTAATTCACCAGCGTTTCCTTCCGCGAGCGGTCGCCGTGATACATTCCGCGTATCTGCCCCATAGATACGTGGCTTTCGTCGATTATTAGAAGCGATTCGGGCGGGAAATAGTCCAAAAGGGTAGGGGGAGGTTCGCCAGCCTTGCGTCCGGTGAGGTAGCGCGAGTAATTCTCGATTCCGTTGCAGTAGCCAGCCTCCTTGAGCATTTCCAGGTCGAACATGGTGCGCTGTTCGAGGCGTTGGCATTCCACCAAGCGGTTTTGGCGCCTGTGTTCTTCGGCGACCTCCAGGAGTTCCCGGCGGATGGCCTTTATCGTCTCCTCCATCGCCTGGCCCGTTACAACGTAATGACTGCCGGGGTAGATGGGCGCTTTTTCGAGTTTTTGTATGACCCTGCCCGTAAGCGAATCGACGCGGGATATCGAGTCTATCTCGTCGCCGAAAAATTCCACCCTTAGCGCCTCTTCGGATTCGTAAATCGGAAATATCTCAACCACGTCGCCGTTTACGCGGAAGGTTCCCCGGCGGAAATCTATGTTGTTGCGCGAATAACGCATGCCGACGAGCTTTTCCAGAAACTCGTCGCGCTCCATGCGCTGGCCGGATTCCAGGCGCAAAAGCATTCCGTAATACGTTTCCGGCGAGCCGATGCCGTATATGCACGATACCGAAGCGACAATTAAAACGTCGCGCCTTTCGAGTAGCGATCTTGTGGCGGAGTGGCGCATCTTGTCGATCTCGTCGTTGATGGACGAATCCTTTTCTATATATGTATCCGTTTTCGGCAGGTAGGCTTCCGGCTGGTAATAGTCGTAATAGCTTACGAAGTATTCAACGGCATTCTCCGGGAAGAACATCTTAAACTCGTTATATAGCTGTGCCGCAAGGGTTTTGTTCGGCGCGAAGACGAGTGTGGGTTTTTGGACCTTTTCAATAACGTTGGCAAGCGT
>JAZFVB010000219.1:0-2825 GCA_036447515.1 Nitrospinota bacterium | reverse complement strand
ACTCTTAGCGGAACATTTAATTTGACTCTATAGGGGTATTTAATAATGTCCGGTCATTCCAAGTGGGCGTCGATAAAGCATAAAAAGGCGATAACAGACTCGCGCAGGGGCAAACTTTTCGGCAAGGTAATCAAGGAAATCACCGTTGCCGCAAGGCTCGGCGGCGGCGACCCCGCCACAAACCCGCGCCTTCGAACCGCGATGCAAACGGCAAAGGGCGCGAACATGCCAGCCGATAATATCGACCGCGCCATTAAAAAAGGCACCGGCGAATTGCCGGGAATGACCATTGAAGAAGTGACGTATGAAGGTTACGGTCCGGGTGGAGTCGCCATCCTTGTTGAAGTGACAACGGACAACAAGAACCGAACCGTGTCGGAAATAAGGACTATTTTGGGAAAGAACGGCGGCAACATGGGCGAGACGGGATGCGTGAACTGGATCTTTTCCAAAAAGGGAATGATAGTCATTCCATCCGACCAGATAGACGAAACCGAACTTATGGACGTCGTTCTGGATGCGGGCGCCGAAGACCTTAAAACAGACGACGACACTCACGTTGTCACAACCTCCATGGAAGATTTCGAGGCCGTTAAGCACGCCGTCGATCAAAAGGAACTCAAACCCACCGTGGCGCAGATCACAATGATTCCGCAATCAACGGTAGACCTTGCCGAAGACAAGGGCAGGCAGATGCTCAGGCTGATGGAGGCCCTTGAAGACCAGGACGACGTCCAAAACGTCTATGCCAATTTCGATATTCCGGACGAACTCATGGAGTCCCTGGCCGGGTAGCGATGCTGGTTCTCGGCATTGATCCGGGGAGCCGCGTGGCGGGCTATGGCCTTGTCGAGACCGGGGAGAAAGAGAAAAACGGGGCGTTAAAGGCTATCGCCTTCGGCGTGATAAAGCCTCCCCCATCGGACGGACTTCCCAAGCGCCTGTCGCATATCTTTAACGCCGTAGATGAAATAATTGAAAAATACGGCCCCGACGAAGTGGCGGTGGAGGACGTCTTTTTTTCCAAGAACGCACGTTCCGCCCTTTTGCTGGGGCAGGCGCGCGCGGCGGCGATTCTGCCCGGGCTTAACGCGGATATTCCACTTTGGGAATATAGCGCGACGCAGGTAAAAAAAGCCCTTGTCGGAAACGGTCACGCGCAAAAAAACCAGGTTGCCGATATGGCGGCCCGCCTCCTTGGCATGAAGGAAATTCCCAAACCCACGGATATTACCGACGCGCTGGCTATCGCCATCTGCCACATTCACAGCGCGCCGATGCTGAGAAAGATAGCCGGCTTGTGATCGCATACCTCAAGGGAAAGCTCATTGAAAAAACTCCGCAGGAGGCGGTAATCGACGTCGGCGGCGTTGGTTACAGGGTGTTCATCACGCTCAACGGTTACGAGGCGCTTCCCGAAAAGGGGCGGGAAGTTGGACTGCCGACAGTCACTATCAGCCGCGAAGATGCGATGCACCTTTACGGGTTCGCCGACAGGGACGAAAAGGAGATGTTCCTGAAACTTATCGGCGTAACGAGGATAGGGCCAAAGCTTGCCTGCGCCATCCTTTCCGGAGTTAAGGCGGACGTTATCCGTACGGCGATAGTAAACCGGGACAAGGCGTCTTTTTCGCGCATGCCGGGGGTGGGGCCAAAGACCGCCGAGCGGATAATAATGGAGCTTAAGGACAAGTTCGGCCCCGATGCCGGAATCGAAACCTCGGTTGACGGTGGACGCGACGCGGTTGATGCCGTTGCCGCACTTGTAAATCTCGGCTACAGAAAACCGCAGGCCGAAAAAGCCGTTTCCAAAATCTGCTCCCAAAGACCCGATGTCGGCCTGGAGGTTGGCGAAATTATAAGGAAAGCTCTAAAGGCGCTGTCTCTGTAAAAGTTATAAAGCCTATTATGTAGTAGGGTTGCACCAGTCGGGAATGGTAAAATAGGGTGAAGGAGAAGCGCATATGCAACAAATATTCAAATTTACCGTCATCCTGTTGCTTATCGCACTGCCAGCCTGCGGCGGCAGCGGCGGTACATCGTCCGCACCCGAAGCGCCCACCAACGTTGTATCGGTCGGCGGAAGCGGGACGGTCACCACAAGCTGGGACGATGTCGATGGCGCGACGTCGTACAATATGTACATGTCGACGATGTCGGGCGTGACGCCGGTCGAAACGGGGTCGGACATGTCAATGGGCACCATGAAATATGAAAACGTCACCAGCCCGTACACCCACGAGATGGGCGTCCTGACGGCAGGCACCACCTACTACTGCGTCTTCACGGCGCTGAACGCTTACGGAGAATCGGCGGCGTCCGAAGAGGTGAGCGCCGTTCCGTAGACGGCGCATGGAAATCTTGGATACATAAGACCGCGAGCCGTAAAAGCCGTTTCCAAAATCTGCTCCCAAAGACCCGATGTCGGCCGGGAGGTTGGCGAAATTATAAGGAAAGCTCTAAAGGCGCTGTCGCTTTAAAAGTTTTTATTAAAGTTTGGGTTGGCGCAACCTTGTAAGGTTGGTCACCCTTTCGTTTTGCGCATGATCTTTTGGATTATTCCCGTCGTCGAGTTGCCTTTAATATATTTTACGGTCTTAACCGTTCCGCCCCATTTCTTAACGTCTTCGTGGCCGACTATCTGGTCGACTTTATAGTCGCCGCCTTTAACCAGTATGTCCGGTTTTACGGCTCTTATCAGCTTTATCGGGGTAAGCTCGCCGAAAATTATCACATGGCCGACGCAATCGAGTGCGGCCATTATGTGCGAGCGGTCGTGTTCGTTTAAAAGCGGCCGCCCGGCGCCTTTGAGCCTTTTAACGCTG
>JAZFVB010000218.1:0-4206 GCA_036447515.1 Nitrospinota bacterium | reverse complement strand
CGTATTGAAAAATGGAGACGACGCCTGCTTTTTAACGCTGGGCGACTCCTTGCTTTATTCGACGTACATCTACCTTGTTCGCGCCCTGCGGGAACTCATGCCCGAAGCCGAAATAGAAACCGTGCCGGGCGTTACGGCCTTCAGCGGCGTTGCGGCCTTGACAAACTTCCCCGTCGGCGAGGCGAAAGACCCCGTAACGATAGTGCCCGCGTCCGACGGAGACCTGGGCGATATAAGAAGGGCGCTCCGCGGCGCCGGAACGGTTGTGCTGATGAAAATAGGAAAGTGCCTGCATGAAGTCCTGGACATACTTGAAGAGGAAAACGTTATCGACAACGCCGTTTTCGTCGCCTATGCGGGGCAGGAAAAGCAGCGCATCGAAACCGATCTTAGAAAGCTGAAAAATGAAAAGCCGGAAACCGGATATCTTTCTACCATCCTCGTACGTGCAAACGGAAACGGCGATGGAGGCGAAAAGTGAAAGTCTACTTTGTCGGTGCGGGCCCGGGCGATCCCGGCCTTTTGACGGTCAAGGCAAAAAGCCTTATCGAAGATTGCAACTGCTGTATCTATGCCGGGTCGCTGGTTAGCCCGGAGGTGATCGGGCTGATACCGCCAGATGCAAAATCATACGATTCCTCGAAAATGACGCTTGAGGAAATCGTTGCAATATACAAGGAAGCAAAAGAAAAAAAAATCGACGTAGTGCGCCTCCATACGGGCGACCCTTCGATTTACGGCGCGATACTCGAACAGATGAACGCGCTGGACGAACTGGGCGTCGATTACGAAATCGTTCCCGGCGTAAGTTCTTTTCAGGCCGCCGCCGCCGCGCTTAAAACGGAGCTTACCGTGCCGGAAAAATCGCAGACGGTAATACTTACAAGGATCGCCGGACGCACGCCAGTCCCAAAAGAGCAGGACCTCGGCGAGCTGGCAAAATCGGGCGCGACACTTTGCATCTTCCTTTCGGTGCAGGAAATGGCGGGCGTCGTCGAAAAACTCGTTCCCCATTACGGAGGGGGCTGTCCCGCCGCCGTCGTTTACCGCGCGTCTTGGCCGGACGAAAAAGTTTTAGAGGGAACGCTTGCGGACATCGCCCAAAAGACCGCCCAAAACGGCATAAAGAAAACCGCCATAATAATAGTCGGAAAAGCCCTTGCAAAAGATGGCGCCGCTTCAAAACTATACGACAAAAACTTTTCGCACGGATACCGGAAGGCTATCGAGCGCCGAGAGGTCCGCAAGGAAGAAAAAAAATGACGAAGATTGCTTTCATTACGCTATCCGGCGAAGGAACAATTCTCTTAGGTAAATTAAGCTGTAAATTTACCGGTGCGTCGTTTTACGTACATGAAAATGTAAAGGGAAAGATTAAGGCAAAAAGGTTCGCAAAGATTCTTGAACTCACTGATGAAATATTCGGCAAATATTCCGGCCTTGTTTTTGTTGCGCCGTGCGGCGCGGTCGTGCGGGCGATTGTCGGCAAAATAAGCGGCAAAAAAACGGACCCCGCCGTAGTGCAGGTCGACGTTGGCGGAAGGTACGCCGTTAGCTTACTTAGTGGGCACGAGGGCGGCGCTAACGATCTCGCCCTTGAAGTGGCAAACGCAATAGGCGCAGAGCCGGTTATTTCAACTACAACCGAAGCCGTGAAAAATTTCATCGTGGGCGTCGGCTGTAAAAAAGGCAAAGAAGCGCAAAAAATAATCGAAGCCGTTAAAAGTGCGTTAAAAGAGGCGGGAGCGCCGCTGGACAAGGTGCGGTTTATCGCCTCGGCGGATATAAAGGAAAATGAAGCGGGGCTGATAGAAGCCGCGAAAACTTTAAACGTGCCGCTAAGGTTCATCGCGTCTGACGAAATAAGAAACTGCGCGAAGGAATTCACGCACTCGGAGTTCGTTGAACAAAAGGTAAACCTTCCGGCGGTCGCGGAACCGGCCGCCCTTATTGCAGGCAGGAGGACGAAATTAGTATTGACGAAAAGAAAGTACGACGGCGTGACGGTGGCGATAGCAAGGGAAAACTTGTTGTCGTTGGAATAGGCCCCGGACCGAAGGCCGACCGAACCCACCGCGCCGAAGAAGCGATAAAAAATTGCGGAGTCGTGGTTGGATACAAGCGCTATTTAGAAAATATAAAAGACCTTGTAAGCGGCAAGGAGCTTGTTAGTTCCGGCATGACCAAGGAAACAGAAAGGTGCCGCGCCGCTATCGAAAAGGCGGCGGAAGGGGCGAACGTTGCGCTGATATCATCGGGCGACGCGGGAATCTACGGTATGGCGGGGCTTGCGCTTGAGCTTGCTCAAGAGCTTGAACAGGAGGACGGGCGGAACGTGGAAATTGAAATCGTCCCCGGAGTTTCCGCCGCGATGGCGGCATCGGCGAAACTAGGCGCGCCGCTAATGCTCGATTTCGCAAGCATAAGCCTCAGCGACCTGCTCGTCCCGTGGGACGATATAAAAAAGAAGATCGAAGCGGCGGCGTCGGCGGACTTCGTTGTGGCCCTTTACAACCCTAAAAGCAAAAAGCGTATTTTCCAGTTAAAGGAAGCCGCCGATATTTTTCGTAAATACAGGCAGGGCGCGACTCCCGTGGGCGTATGCACAAGCGTCGGCTATAACGGCGAGGAAAAAATAATATTGACCGACCTTAACCGTTTCGAGGACGAAGAGATCGGGATGATGACGACGATAATTATCGGCAACAGCTCCACGCGCAACGTGGATGGATGGATGGTAACGCCGAGGGGTTACAGGGGGAAGAGGTTTTGATTCTTTTGCTTGGCGGAACGAGCGAGACGGCGGAGATCGCCGACGCACTGGCGGCAAGGGGTTTCTTGGTTCTTGTATCCACCGCAACCGATAACGAACTCGACGTCGGCATGAGCCGTAAAATAAAAAAACGCGCGGGACGGATGGACGAAAGCGAAATGTCCGCTCTTATAAAAGAAAAGGAAATATCCGCCGTCGTGGACGCCACGCATCCGTTTGCCGAGATCGTGAGCGAAACCGCCAAAACGTCCGCAAAAGAAAGCGGCGTTCCGTATTTTCGTTTCGCGCGAAGCGCGCAGGATTACGATTATGAAAAGATCATCTGGGTGAAAAATCACAAAGAGGCCGCAAACGCTGCGTTCAAGGCGGGGAAGCCGCCGCTCCTCACCACCGGATCGCGCAACCTTGCGCCGTACATGGAGCAGTCAAGGAAAACGGGGATAAAAATAGTCGCGCGCGTCCTTCCGCATGGAGAGTCCAGAAAATCGTGCAGGGATGCGGGACTATCGGAAGCAAGCGTTATTTTCGCAAGGGGGCCGTTTACGGTAAAAGAAAATCTGGAACTGATAAAAAAGTTCGGCATCGGTACGGTTGTGACCAAGGACAGCGGAAAGGCCGGAGGAGTAATTGAAAAGGTCGAAGCCGCAAAAACCGCCGGATGCATCGTTGTATTGATAGAAAGGCCGGACGACGGCGGCAGTAATTCGTTTGAAAGTGTTGAAGAACTGGTTGATTCGTTAACGGCGTCTTTGAGCGAGAAAACCCGTGCCTGAAATATCGAAATGCATTGCCGTGTTCGGAGCCGGTTCCGACGTCGGTAAAAGCGTGGCGGCGGCGGCGCTTTGCCGGATATTTAGCGACATCGGCATTAACGTTGCGCCGTTCAAGGCGCAGAATATGTCCAACAACTCGTTCGTAACGCGCGAAGGCGGCGAGATGGGCAGGGCGCAGGTCGTTCAGGCCGAATGCGCAAGAGTGGAGCCCACGGTCGAAATGAATCCGTTGCTCTTAAAACCGAGCGGCAACTGCCGGTCGCAGATGATACTTCACGGCAAGGCGGTCGGGGAAATCTCTTCCGAGGAATTCAGAACGGACAGGGGCGTGCTTTTCGCCGAAACGATGAAAAGCCTCGACGAACTGAGAAAGAATTTCGAGCTTGTAATAATAGAAGGCGCCGGTTCGTGCGCGGAGGTAAACCTTAAAAATTACGATATCGCCAATTTCCGCACGGCCCTAGCGTGTGGCGCGCCGGTGATACTGGTTGCGGATATAGACAGGGGAGGCGTTTTCGCGCAGGTGGTCGGCACGCTGGGCCTCCTTGACGAGAACGAACGAAAGATGGTTAAGGGAATAATCGTGAACAGGTTCAGGGGCGACGCGTCGTTATTTGAAGACGGCGTGGAATTCTTAAAGAAAAAGACCGGTATCGATTC
>JAZFVB010000217.1:0-9346 GCA_036447515.1 Nitrospinota bacterium | reverse complement strand
CGGACGGGAAATCGGCAAGACGGTAGAGGCGCTTTGCGAAGGGCCGTACTCGGAAAAAACCAACGGGCGCGGACGCGAAATGTTCGGAAAAACACCTGAAAACAGGATAGTTACATTTTTTTCGGATAACGCCGCCGCCGGAAGGCTTTTATGCTTGGATATTGAATCCGTTATGGGGTATATTTTTAAGGGAGAGGTCTTAGAGCCAGAAAATTAAGAGAGCGAGTATGTCTATAGATAATGGAAGCATAGAAATGAAAGTTGAGGGACTAACCCTCGACCCGATTACAAACATGCCGATCATCATTCTGAAGGATCTTGATGGCAAGAAAACCCTTCCCATATGGGTGGGGATATTCGAGGCGAACGCCATTGCTTTGGAAATGGAAAAGGTCGGCACGCCGCGCCCCATGACGCACGACCTGATTAAAAACATCCTCGACGGCGTTGAAGCCAAGGTAAACCACATCTGTGTGAACGATCTTAAGGACAATACCTTCTACGCAAATATCTCGGTAAAGGTATCCGGCGTCGATGTGGATATAGATTCGCGCCCGTCGGATGCGATAGCCGTTGCGCTCAGAATGAAGGCGCCTATCTTCGTCGCCGCCAAAGTGATAGAAGAGGCTCGCTCGTTCGACGTGAAGACCACCGAAGCCAACATCGGCGACGACGACCAGTGGAAGAAGTGGCTGGAAAACCTCAAACCGGGCGATTTCGGCAAGATCGACCAGTAACTTTATCCCTCTGCGTTTCTTCTTCTAAATTATTGCGGCTACATTACACAGCCGAAGGGCACATCTTTAACGTCGGGCACTTGACGCACGCCGGCTTCGGTTTGCAATAATGTTTTCCCTCCATCACCAGTAGCGCGTGGTATTCATTGTACAGCTTTGCGCTTCTCGGAATGCTTTCCATAAAATATGACCGCGCCTCTTCGTAACCCGCATCACCGGTTAAAATACCGATCCGCCTTCCGAACCTCAGCGTGTAAGCGTCTATGACGAAGGTCGGGCGGTTTGCCGCGTAAAGTAGTATCGAATCGGCCGTCTCCGGCCCGATGCCGTAAACCGAAAGGAGCGTTTGCCTTGCCTTTTGGAGCGGAGCCTTTTTTAAAAACGCGCGCCAGTCCCCGCTGTCGGTCGAAGACAGGAAATTGAGGACGGCTTTAAGCCTTTTCGTTTTAATGTTAAAGTACCCGCTTGGTTTTATAAGGCGCGCCATCTTCGCGTCCGTCAATGCAAGGAGCCGGTTAAGTTCCAGCTTCCCTTCTTTTTTTAAATTGGCTATCGCTTTTTCCACGTTTGTCCACGCGGTGTTCTGCGTAAGGACGGCGCCGACTATTACCTCGAAATCGTTTTCGCCCGGCCACCATCGTTGCGGGCCGAAATGCGCGTAAAGTTTTTTATATATCTCCATGAGGCCGGTTTTTCCCTTTCGCGCGAATTTCCTTGACGAACGTTTGTTCACGGCTAAGCGGCCTATGATATGTGTATCTTCCAGTGCGTAAGGTGCGATGCAAGGCGTATGTTCAGCCCCTTTTTGCCGACGGCTTTCGCCTGCTCGCCGGGTTCCAGCTCCACGCTGGCCTCGAATTTTTCCGCGTCGCACTTTACCGATTTCACCACGGCGGGTTTAAGCGAAGCGGCGATGAACTCCTCCGGTTTTTCCGACCATGGGATTATGTCTATATTTTCACCTTTAAGTTCTTCGGTTATGCGTTTTATCCTGCTTCCGCCGGGGCCGATGCACGCGCCTTCCGCGTCTATCTTCGGGTCGGTGCTGAAGACGGCTACCTTCGACCTTCCGGCCGTGTCGCGTGCTATCGATTTTATTTCCACCAGCCTGTCGGTTATTTCCGGAACCTCGCGCGTTAAAAGAAAACGTAAAAGAAGGGGGTGCGTGCGCGAAAGGACGAATATCGAATCATTCCCCGTGCGGGTAACGTCCACCACCACGGTTTTTATCACTTCTCCCACGGCAAAACTTTCCCTGAAGGCCTGCTCGTTTACGGGGAGTACGGCGGGTTCCTCGGCAACGTTGCAAAGGTAGTCTCCTTCCTCGTTCTTTTGCCTGACTATCGCAACGGTCAGTCTATGCTTGTGTTTGCCTTTTTGTTCGAATTCGTGAGACGCTTCTATATCGTATATCGCCTTTTTCATTACCTTGCGCGTTGTCTGCGCGGCCAGGCGGCCAAGGTCGGGGAAGGGATAGGGAATGGCGACCTCTTCGCCGATTTTGGCGTTGCCGTCGTATTCTATCGCCTGTTCGGGCGTGATTTCCCGCGCCGGATCGGTCACGTCTTCCTGAACCGTTTTTACCAGCGCCATCTCGAAGCGCTCTTTTTCCGAGTTGAAAAAGGCTTTAAGGTTGCCGAGACCTGTCTTTCTTTGGACGGCGATTGTAATGCCAAAGCTTATCGCGCTTACGAGGACATCCGTTTCAATGCCCCTTTCGCGCGCCGTGTCTTCAAGCGCCCGTTTCAGATTTTCCTGGTTCATTTTTCAAGCTCCAGCCTTGCGCGCGCAACGTCGCCGAAGTTGAATTCAAAAATTTGCCCGTCGTCTTTCCGCACAATCCTGAAGCTGCCGCTTTCGGCCGTTTCGCCAACTGATTCAATGACGCCCCGCACTTCTTTCGGGCCGTCATACTCCTTTTTGAATATCAGTTTTGCAAACGACCCCGCGCTTTTTTGGAAGTGTTCGGGTTTATTCAGTTTGCGCGTAAGGCCGGGCGATGAGACCTCCAATACGTAAGAGGCCGGGAACACGTTTTCCACATCCATCAGCGTGGAAAGATGCCGGCTTACGTTTGCGCAGTCGCCGTGGTTGATTCCGCCCTCCCTGTTTATGTAAAGCCTTATGAGCGGTTTTTTACCGGCGGAGATTTCCAGATCGTACAAGGTAAGCCCTTCGCGGTCAAGAAACGGCGCGGCCAACTTTTTTATAATGTTTAATGCGTTTTCCATTGGCGTCGGCTTTGTTAACTAGGTTCTGGGGCTTTTTTCGCCCCGATCCCGCTGTTGGGGCGGGATGTACCTGAGCGCGCTTATAAGCATGGTAACGGAAAGGGTTTCAGGCTCGTAACGCCCGTAATTGTCCTTGGTCGATTTTATTTTCACTTCGCGGATTTTTATTTTTTTTGCGGCATTCTCCATTTTCCCCATGAACGCCGCAACGTTTTTCAGCGTGGAAGTAAAAGTTATGCTCAGGTTAAGCACCTTGAATCCGGGAACGGCATCGGCCCTTTCGGCGGTGCTGGACATTAGAGTTATGCCGGATGACGATGCATTTTTGCGCACAAGCTCCGATAGCTGTCCGGTTGCCAGCGCGTCGGTATCGTCGATGATGGACGCTTCTTTTAAACGGTTGAATTCGGCCTTGTAGAAGTCAGAGGTTTTATTGCGGCTTCCCGTGTTCTGAAGGGCGGCGCGGTACCTTTGCGTCATTTCCGCAACGCGGGGCATCTCTTCCTTGTACGTATTGTAGCTGTTCCAGAGCGGCTCTACCGCGAAGAAGTAAAGAAGGATGGCGGCGGTGGCGGCGGCTCCGAAAAGGAGCGTCTTGCGGTCCCGTTCGGAAAGCTTTTCAAGCGCGCTCATTCGATGTCCATTCTTAATTTGAAGCGTTCCCTGTTTCCCACGGTCTTTACCGCGCCTTCCATCCGAACGTTCTTGAAATAGATGGAATCTTCAAGAGCCTTAAGGAGGCCGGACGACGCGGCTGAAAGTCCCGCAACGCCAATTTCACCCTTTCGCATTTCTATGCCGGTAAGAAAAGTGTTCCTTGAAATTGTGTTCGTAAGCGCGTCCATTATCTGCAAGTTGAAGGCCGGTCCGTTTGAAAAGCGGCTGAACTCGTTAAAATACGACATATATTCGTCAATGCGTATTTCGGCGCTGTCCAGCGCTTTGGCCTGTATTTTCAACTGCACCAGTTCATTTTTAAGTCCGCTTAGCGAACGGTACTGCATGGCAAAACTCGAAACGCCCCACAGAACCAAAAGGCACGCACCAACGGCGGTTAATACCTGCATCCTCTTTTTTTCTATATCGTGGCGCGGCCTGCGCATCTCTTGCGGAATGAAGTTGAACAAAAGGCCTTCCCTGTCCCAGTCGGCTTCACCCGCCGCTATTGCTGTTTGGTCGAAACCGGTTTCGGAATCGGATTCCGGCAACGCGCTTATAGTTGAGGAAGAAAAGTCCTTTTCCAAGGCCAGGCTGTTCGCGATGCGTTTGCGCAGATTGCCTCCGCCGACAATGCGCACGTTTGCAAGATATTCGTCCAGCCCCTCGATACCGGATACGAGCTTTACGTGATCAAGTTCCCCGCCGACGGCTTTTACGATTTCGGACGTTACCGTTTCCGCGCTGTAGCCCGGGTCGTGGAAGTACTTCTCCTCTATTGCCGGGCGGAAGCGCACAAAGCGCGAATATGAAATCGTGTATCCGTCCAGCAGGCTCATTTCGAATCCGTCTGGCACGATTTCAATGAACGTCCTCTTTCCGGTTTCTTTTCCCCTTGGCGCCAGCCACGCCGACGAAGAAACCGAAACAACGTCCGGCTTTATCCCCGCATCCGTTGCGGCTTTGTAATATGTTTCGAAATCGGATTTCTTAAGTCCCGCGAGGTTCAATATATACCGTTCGCCTTTTTTATCCGCATGGAAGAAGTCGTAAGCAAGCTGATCGGGTGGAATGGGAAAATGGCGGCTTGCTTCGAACTCCATCATTTTTTTGACGACGCGTTTGTTTCTCGCCGGAATTTCCAGCGATGAAAGCTGCGCCAGCTTGCGCGGCAAAAGTAGTATCGTTGCGTCTATCCCGCTTGAAATGTTTTCCAGCTCTTCCATTACGCGACGCGCCGTCATTCCGTTTTTATCGGTAAAAGAGCCGCGCACCGTTGCCGTGCCCAAAAGGGTGTTGGAACCCCAGCCCTCCGAAAAGACCGAAACGCAGCAAAACGATTCCTTTATATCTATCACCGCAAGTTTTTGCATATCTTAATATTCTACCTTTTATTCGGATTATAAAAAGGCGGTTGTTGCGCCATCGCCGCCCCGGTTCGGGGGCGCCGGTTGGAAGGAACCGACGTAGGAAGAAGTTTCGAGATACTCGATAACCTTTGCCTTAAGGACCCCCTTTCCATGTATTATCGTTACGCTTGGGGTTCCGGCAAGTAAATGAGTATCTAGGAACTTTTCCAGCGTGGGGATTGCCTCGTCGCCCGTAAGCCCCAGAAGGGATATTTCGTTTTCCTCGTCCATATCGACAATGGCGCTTTTAATGACGGGCCGCGCCTGAGGGGGTTTGGCGTCTTCCCTCATTCCCATTACATCCTTTGAAGGCAGGGTCATGCGCACACCGCTTGAAATAAGCTCCACCTTATCACCGGCGATCTTTACAAGCTTTGCCTTCCTGTCGAGCGGTATTATCCATACGGGATCGCCTTCGTTGAGGGTTTCAAGGGGAACCGATTCGGGCCTTTTCAGTTGTACGGTAAGCTCGTCTTCCCTTTCCTTAAGTTTTGCGGAAACTTCCGCCCTTTTTTTCTTATCCGAATCCCGGGCGCTTTCAATCATTTCGGCCATTTCATTTCTGGCCTTGGAAATTTCGGCCTTAAGCCTTTTCCATTTTTCTTTTTTGAATTCGTCGTACTCGCGCCTGGCCGTTTCCAACTCTGCCTGAAGGTTTTCATTAATCTCCCGCGCATGGCGTTCCCTGGATTCCAGTTCCCCCCTCACCCGTTCGAGTTCCTGCGTTTTGGACTGCAGGCCCAAAAGCGCGGCGTGGTAGCGGTCTTCCTTGGTCGAGAGTTTTTCCCGCGCGGTTTCTATTATCTCCATCGGTATGCCCACGGACTGCGCGATGTTGAGCGGATGGCTTATGCCGGGCTGTCCCTTGGTGAGCTTGAAATTCGGCCTGCCCCTTTCGTCCATGCCCATCGCGCCGTTGACCATCGATGGGTCTTCCTGCGCCGTGATTTTGAGTCCCGGCAAGTGCGTGGAAACGAAAGAGCGGCATCCCTTTTCCATCAGGTAATCCAGAATGGCTTCCGCCAGCGCGTTTGCCTGCGAGGGATCGGTTCCGTGGAGTATTTCGTCCACTATCACCCACGTGCCCGTTCCGGCGTTTTGCAAAGCTTCTTTAAGCCCGTTAAGACTTGCCGAAAACGTGGACTGACCTTCCACTATGGACTGCTCGTCTCCCGAAAGGGCATACAGCTTTTGCACGAAGGGGAAGCGGGAGCCTTCTCCCATAGGCGGGAAAATACCGCACGATGAAAGGGCCGGCGCCAGGCCAACCGACTTAAGGAGAACGGTCTTGCCGCCCATGTTCGGGCCGGAGATTACGAACGTCTTTTCGCCGGGGCCCATTTCCAGCGAATTCGGGACGGTCTTTTCCTTCCTGAACGCCATCATCGGGTGCCTGAGCTTTCTCAGCTCCACCGATCCGTCCGTGGAAAACTCCGGGCGCGTCCCCTTTATTTTTGCCGAAAAACGGGCGCTTGCGGAGATCGCGTCCATCCCGCCCATGATTTTACGGCAATCTTCGATTTCATTTTCCGAATCCCTCAGCATCTGCGCCGCCCGGCGGACAAGGGAATAAACCTCCTCTTCAAGTTCGCTTACGGCTTCCTGGAGCGTATTGTTGTCCCTTACCAGTTCCTGCGGCTCCATGAAGGCCGTTTTGTCGGTAGCCGAGATGCCGTGGATGATTCCGGAAAAAACGTTTTTGTATTCCGCCTTGATGGGCAGCACGACGCGGTCGTTGCGTATGGTCACATACGAATCCTGGAGCTTTTCCTCTATGTCGGGCATCTGGAGCATCTTTTCGGCGCGGGCGTTTATTTTTTGTTTCAGGGAAGAAATGCGCGAATCAAGTTCCATCATGCGGGCGGTGGCCGTTTTTTTAACCATTCCGGCGCCGTCGAATGTCGCATCGAAAAACAAGATCATATCGTCCATCGACGGCAACCCGGCCAATACTTCGGCAAGGTTTGGGGCGTTTAAGGCCGAACCGTTTTTGAACGAATCGAGGCGTTCGACCATCCGCAAAAACGACAGCATGCTTTTTATATCCTCCGGTTCGGGAAGCTTTCCCTTCATCGCCATTTCCAACACCGGGGTCGAATCGGCGACGAACAAGTTGAAAAGTTTCTCTCCCTTTGCGGCGATTTCCATCATTTCGCCCGTCCGGTTCAACATCGTTTCGGCGTGGGCCGCGTTATCGGTTGGCGTAAGGGCGCGGCATATGGCGGCACCGGTTTCTGTTTTGCAAAATCCCGCAAGGGTTTTCCGAATATCTTCGAAATCGAGGGCCCTTGCCGCGCGGGCGAAGGCCTTAAAACCGTCAGTTTTTTCCGTCATGTGGTCGGCAATGCAAATTGGACAACAAGAATGGAGTTTTTAAATATCATTTTTTGCCGCCTTTCGGAAGAGCCTGTCCTGGGCCGGTAGCTGCAGCCGTCTCGGCTGCAGAGTGCAAGCGCTGTGGCCGCACAGGCGGACTCATGCTTCGACAGGCTCAGCATGACAAATTCTGTCACCCTGCGCTTGCCTGCCACCTTTAGATGGTCGAAGCATGGCGTTAAGCCGGTGAAAGCGTATATCTATTTTTACTCTACCTAATGACATCCAATTGGAAAAAGACTCTATACGGATACAGGGATTTCCTCTTCAACGTAAACTTCAATAACATCGCCGTTCTTGACATCGTTGTAGTTTTCCAGCCCTATGCCGCACTCGTAGCCGTTTTGGACTTCCTTTACGTCTTCCTTAAACCTGCGCAACGACGATATGGAGCCGGTATAAACGACGACGCTGTCCCGTGTAAGCCTGGCCTTTACTCCCCTCCGCACCGTTCCGTCAAGCACCATGCATCCCGCGATGGTGCCGACCTTTGATACCTTGAACGTATTGCGTATTTCAGCGCGGCCGATGGTTTTTTCCTCAATCTTGGCCGTCATCAGTCCCATAACGGCGTTTTTGATGTCGTCGGTTATTTCGTAGATGACATTATAAAGCTGCATGTCTATTTTTTCCTGTTCCCCAAGTTTTTTCGCCTTGGAGGTGGGACGAACGTTAAAGCCTATCACTATCGCGTTGGACGCGTTGGCAAGCATGATGTCCGTTTCGGTGATTCCGCCAACGCCGCTGTGTATTACATGGAGTTTTACTTCCTCGAAGACAAGCTTGGACAGCAGTTCCTTAACGGCATCTACCGAACCCTGCGTGTCCGCCTTTACGACCAGCCTAAGCCCCTGGATTTCGCCGTCTTTCAACGATTCGACGATGTTTTCCAGCCTTACGTGCTGTCTGGATGTGAACTTTTCCTCGCGCGCGTCCACCTGCCTTTGCTGGCTTATCTGGCGCGCCTTCCTGTCGTTTTCCATCACGGCAAGGGTGTCGCCCGCTTCGCAGATATCGGACGCGCCCAGTATTTCTACCGGAATCGAGGGGCCTGCTTCGTTTATGTTTTGCCCGCTGTCGTTGATCATGGCCCTTACCTTGCCGCTTTGGGCGCCTGCGACAAACGAGTCGCCCTTTTTGATCGTGCCGTTGTTCACCACGACCGAAAGGATGGGGCCGCGCGCCTTATCGAGCTTCGATTCGATTACCGTTGCGTTTGCCTCGCCTTTGGGATCGGCGTGCAGTTCCATTACCTCCGCCTGGAGGTAAATCATATCCAACAGGTTATCGAGGCCTTCGCCAGTTTTTGCGGAGACATTGCAAATTATTGTCTGCCCGCCCCAGTCTTCCGGCACCAGGCCGAACTTGCCGAGTTCCTGTTTCACTTTGTCGGGATTGGCGTCGGGCACGTCAATCTTGTTTACCGCAACGATAATGGTTACTCCCGCCGCCTTTGCGTGATTGATGGCCTCTTCCGTTTGCGGCATGATTCCGTCGTCGGCCGCGACAACCAGTACGACGATGTCCGTAACTTGCGCGCCGCGGGCCCTTATCGCCGTAAATGCTTCGTGGCCGGGCGTGTCCAGAAACGTTATCGATCCTTTGTCCGCTTTTATATTGTAGGCGCCGATGTGCTGAGTAATGCCGCCCGCTTCCCCCTCCGCTACGTTCGTCTTGCGTATTGTGTCCAAGAGAGTGGTTTTCCCGTGGTCGACATGCCCCATTATCGTAACTATGGGCGGCCTTAGCGGGAGATGGGAGAGGTCTTCCTTTGCTTTTTCATCTACTTGTTTACGGACGGCCTCTTGCACCGTTACCGTATAACCCATCTCATTTGCAAGATCGGTTGCCAGCTTTACGCCCAGAATCTGGTTAACGGTAACGGCAGTTCCCTTTACGAAGAGCCTTTTGATGATTTCGGCTACGGGGGCGTTTA
>JAZFVB010000216.1:0-2565 GCA_036447515.1 Nitrospinota bacterium | reverse complement strand
GGCCGCGCTGGGGTTCGCCAAAAAGTTCGGCCTATCGGTCGGCGACCTTAAAACCGAAGACACGCCCAAAGGCGAATACCTCTACCTGACGGTGGAAGAAGGCGGCGGCGAAACGGCGGAGATACTTAAAAACATCCTTCCTGGAATCATCACCGACATTCCTTTCCCGAAAGCAATGCGCTGGGGAGCGGGCGAAACGCGGTTCGCAAGGCCGATAAGGTCCATCGTTTCGATCTTTGGGAAAACTGAAATTACCTTCGCCGTCGAAGGGTTGAAATCGGGCGTCCGCGCCTTCGGCCACCGCTTTAACGGCAAACCGGAAGTGGCGCAGGAAGTGGTGATAGACTCGCCGGACAACTACGAAAAGATAATGGAAAAAGCGGGGGTGATCGTCAACCCGGACAAGCGAATAAAAATGATAAACAAGGCCTTCGACGCCATTGAAACCGAATACAAGATAAAGGTAATACGCGATTCCGAACTCGTTGAAACCGTATGTTACCTGACGGAAAAGCCGGTGGGTATAGCGGGAACCTTTTCGGAAAACTACCTCGACCTTCCGCGCGAACTTCTTATAACCGTTATGAAACATCACCAGAAATTTTTCAGCTCGGAAAAGAGCGACGGAACTTTTTCCAACTTATTTATAGGGATCGGCAACACCGATTGCAAAGACCTTTCGGTAGTCCGCAAGGGATACGAGCGCGTTCTTGCGGCGCGGCTGGCGGACGCCCGGTTCTTCTTCGACGAAGACCGTAAACGCACGCTGAAGGATTTCGCCGAAAAACTTTCAGGCATCGTTTACATAAAGGGTTTGGGCACGATAGCCGACAAAACGCGCAGGATAGCGGAAATAGCGGTTAAAACCGCCCGAACCGTGTGCCCCGAAAAAACCGAACAGGCGCTAAAGGCCGCTAATCTTTGCAAAGCCGACCTTGCGACGTCGATGGTTTACGAGTTCCCCGAACTTCAGGGAATCATGGGACGCGAATACGCAAAACACGAAGGACTTGGAGACGGCGTGGCGCTTGCAATTGAACAGCACTATCTGCCGCGCTTTTCCGGCGACGACCTGCCGTCAAGCGAAGTCGCCCGGTGCGTGGCGCTGGCGGACAAAATCGAAACCCTTACCGGGTGCTTCGCGCTGGGCATACAGCCGACCGGTTCGGAAGACCCATTTTCCCTGCGAAGGCACGCTCTGGGAATAATAAGGATACTCCTTGCCTCCACCCCTTCATCAAACGATGGCCTTTCGCTTACTCAGTTGGTAGAATCGGGGCTAGGAGTCTTGCCGGATAACCTTAAAGGAGAGAAGGAAAAAGCGAAAAGCGATCTCCTGAACTTTTTCGCAGGGAGGATAAAGAGCGAATTTATGGGACAGGGGATTTCATACGATGTGGTGGACGCCGTACTTGCAACCGGGTTCGGTAACCTCCCCGATACCCTTAACAAATGCGGGGCGCTTGCGGAAATGAAAAAACACGATTACAGTGAAAACCTTTCCATAACATTTAAACGCGTCGCGCACATCGTAAAAGGCCAGCATCGCCACGATGGCGGAATGGACGAAAAGCTTCTTTCGGAAAAAGTGGAAACCGAACTTTACGACTCGCTCCTTGAGAGGGAAAAAAATGTCGCGCCGCTTCTGGAAAAAAAGGACTACGCGGGCGCACTTAAGGAAATAGCCGAAATACGCAAGGAGGTGGACGCGTTTTTCGACGGGGTAATGGTTATGGTGGACGACGAAAATTTAAGGAACAACAGGCTCGGCCTTTTACGGAGGGTTACGGGGCTTTTCTCGGATTTGGCGGACTTTTCTAAACTCGTTTTCAAGGAGGGTTAGGGCAGTGGGCATCAGGAAACACATATACTTTTTCAAGACTGGCAAGGCCGACGGCAAGGCGGATATGAAAAACCTTCTTGGCGGCAAGGGCGCTAACCTGGCCGAAATGTGCAACCTTAAAATACCGGTTCCCGCCGGATTCACGATAACGACCAAGGCATGCGTTTACTACTTCAAGCACAAAAACACCTACCCTACGGGGCTGAAAAAGGAAATCGACGCCAACCTTAAAAGGCTGGAACGGGAAATGGGCAAGGAGTTCGGAAGCAACAACAACCCGTTGCTCCTTTCCGTGCGATCCGGCTCACGGGCCTCCATGCCGGGCATGATGGACACCGTTCTTAACCTCGGATTGAACGACTCTACTCTTGCGCCCCTTATCAAACTTACGGGCAACGAGCGCTTTGTTTACGACTCTTACAGGCGCTTTATACAGATGTTTTCCAACGTGGTTCTGGACCTGGAAGGCTCCAACTTCGAGGCGGTACTGAAAAAAAAGAAGATGGCCGTCGGTGCAAAACTCGATACGGATCTTAATGCAAATGCCCTTAAGGAACTCTGCGCGGACTACAAGGCTCTGGTTAAGGAAAAAACCAAAAAGTCATTTCCGCAGGACCCCAGGCAGCAGCTTGCCTTGTCGATAAACGCCGTTTTCGATTCGTGGAACAACTACCGCGCCGTCGAATACCGCAAGATGTACAAAATACCGGCGGACTGGGGCA